>JAYTDP010000094.1:0-23526 GCA_043735865.1 Bdellovibrionales bacterium | reverse complement strand
GGTTTGATTGTGGCGATCCCGGCTGTCGTCGCTTACAATTTTTTTCAGAAGCGCGTGAAACGTATTTTACAAACGCTTGAATCAGCCAAAGACATTTGTATTGCGTACGCTAAAATGCGGGGCGACTAATGGCTTCGAAAATTGGCGGCGATAACGAAGAACCTATTTCCGAAATAAATATTGTCCCGTTCGTCGATATTATTTTGGTTGTCTTGATTATTTTCATGATCACGACTCCGTTTATCGTGAAACCAAGTATCAATATCAATCTTCCTAAGGCGGTCAGCGGTGACGAGACTATCCCGTCTGAAATTAGCGTGACGATTACTTCCGATGGCAAGACGATGCTAAACGGCAAGCCCGTCACTGACGAAGAAATCACCGCATTTGCGGCGAAGGCCATAATCGAAAAACCAGAAACTCAAGCTATTATCTCGGCAGATAAAGACGTCGCTCACGGGCGAGTCATCGGTGTCATCGACCTCATCAAAACTGCGGGCATCACAAAGTTTGCGATCACCATCGACAAAGCGAAATAGGAAATATTAAATTCCGGACAATTCCCTAACGCATTTTAAGTTGCTTAAGCAAATTCATTTGTAATCGAAATTTAAGATCGTCTCGATTAAATGTAGGTCTTTCTCGCTCGACAGACGTCATTTTGTCGGTCGTAAAGCCGCAGGGATTAATACCTTGAAAAGCTTGGGGATCATTTTCTACGTTCAGTGCTAGCCCGTGATAGCTGATTCCTTTGCGAACGCCGATCCCGACTGACGCAATTTTTTTGTCGCCCACCCAAACGCCTGTTAGGGATGGCGCTTCGATTCGGGTGTCGCTAACTTCGTCGCCCATTTCGCCGAGTTCGAATTCGCCTTCACGTTCAAGTTCACTTCCGGCCCTTGCGATGATGCCGATTTCGGCAAGTGTTCCGACGATAGCTGCTTCCAACGCGTGCATATACCCGTGTATATCGCGGGCTTTAAACCCTACGCGCTCGACGTTTAAATTTAAAATTGGGTACACCACAATTTGAGAAGGTCCGTGGTAAGTTGCGCGCCCGCCTCGTGCCGTCTCAAGAAGTTCGCCCTTCCAGCCGAAAACATCGCCTGGTTTTGTTCCTCGCCCGACACTGACAAGTGGTGGATGCGAACAAAATATGAGGCGCTCTTGATTTGGATTGGCTGCGACTTCGTCCACTGCTTCAAGTTGCTTTTCGACTGCGACCGAATATTCAATTAAGCCCCAGTCATCGACATTAAAATCAGCGCCTGCATCTAAACCGCGCGGAGCCATCGGCCCCTCTTTAGTGAGTCGCACGAGTCGTTGGCGATGCGCCGGCACCACGAGAACCCAAAGGTTTCTGAATAATATGAATAGCGTGTCCAAGTGCGGCTTCCGCCGCTTCCATCACGGTTTCACCGAGTGTGGGATGCGGATGGATGGTAAGCGCCAAGTCTTCGAGGCGTGCGCCCATTTCGATTGCCAAAGCCGCTTCGCTAATCAGATTTGAAACTTCTGGGCCGACCATATGAACTCCGAGAACGATATTTGTTTTTGCATCGGCGATAATTTTAACGAAGCCATCGGTCTCCATAATCGACACCGCACGTCCGTTGGCACCGAATGGAAATTTACCAATCTTCAGATCAGTATGGCCCTTCGCCTTACACTCTTCTTCGAGCCAGCCAGCAGATGCAATTTCTGGATCCGTAAAAATTACGGCCGGAACTGTCTTCGCGTCGTAAACGCGGTTCGCTCCGCCAATCACTTCAGCAACCAAAACACCTTCATGCGACGCTTTATGTGCCAGCATCGGTTGCCCGCAAATGTCGCCAATCGCGAAAATGTGCGAAACCGATGTTCGGCGCTGAGCATTTACTTTAATGAATCCTTTTTCGTCGAGAGCAATGCCCGCAGCTTTTAAATTCAATTGATCCGAATTCGGGCGACGTCCTACGGTCAATAAAATACGGTCAGCCTTAATAACTTCAATTTTACCCGCAAGTTCATAACTGACTTCATAAGTCGCGCCATTTCTCTTGTAGGATTTGGCTTTTGCATTCGGGACAACTTTGACCCCGTTCTTTTTCAGCTTTCTTTCGACGACCTGAACGCATTCGCGATCGGCAACTCCATTGAGCAAGATCGATCCCGCTTCTAGAACAGTCACTTCACTGCCAAGCTTGGCCAAATAACTGCCGATCTCGAGACCGATATAGCCTCCGCCAATAACGACGACTGCTTTCGGAAGATCACTCATTGCCAGGGCACCCGTCGAAGACAAAACATGAGTTTCATCAATCGCAAAACCCGGAATTTCAATTGGTCGCGAACCCGTCGCGACGATAAAATTTTTCGCCGTAACCGAAACGGTACCTTCAGTCCCTTTTACTTCGAGTTCGGTGGACGATTTAAAATTCGCCTCGCCACGTATGACTGTGACCGAATTACCTTTTAATAACTGTCCAACTCCGCCCGACATTTTGTCGCAGACTGATTGTTTCCAGGTAACGAGTTTCTTCATGTCGACTTTGACGTCGCCCTTGATTTCAAGACCCATTTCGGGAGCATCATGCTGAATTCGATGGAGCAAATGTGCAGCCGATATCATCGCCTTAGAGGGAATACATCCCACGTTCAAGCAAACCCCGCCCAAAGCGTCACGCTCGATCACGCAAACAGTTTTTCCGGTTTGGGCCGCGCGAATCGCCGCTACGTAACCGCCAGGCCCGGCACCAATGACACAAACATCGAAATTTTGTTTCGAAGACATTAGATCATCTCCAGCAAGAGCTGCGTTGGGTTTTCAATTCGCTTCAAAAGAGCGCGCAAGAAATTCGCAGCCACCGCACCATCGATGAGACGATGATCGCACGTGGCGGTGAAATTCATGACTGATGTCGGAATAAATTCTTTGCCGTTCCAAACCGGCTTCATATCCAACTTGTACATCCCGATAATCGCGACCTCCGGATGATTGATAATTGGTGTCGCATAGGTTCCGCCCACGCTCCCGATGTTGGTAATGGTAATGTTTGCGCCCTTCATATCTTCACCGGCAATCTTGCCGTCACGCGCTTTGCCCGCGAGCTCGGTAATCTCTTTCGAAATTTGCAAAATTGATTTCTGATCGGCGTTTTTAATAACCGGCACGAGCAAGCCATTTGGAGTGTCTGCTGCAAATCCAATATTGAACTGCTTTCGGTAAACGATCTCCTGCGCTTTATCGTCGATGGAAGCATTAAACATCGGAAATTCGCGCATCGTCGCAATCAAGGCTTTCATCACAAACGGAAGATAGGTGATTTTCACGCCATACTTCTCGCCCACTTCTTTTGCTTGCGTGCGAGTCTTCACAAGTTCAGTCACGTTTGCTTCATCCATAATGGTGAAATGAGGGACAACTTGTTTGGTCATCTGCATTTGTTCAGAAATTTTGCGACGGATTCCACGAAGTGGAACACGCTCATCTGAAGCTTGCGACGCGGTAAAATTCGGCGTCGGAATCGCCATCGACGGAGTCGAGCGCGAAGGCGCCACCATCGGCGAGCCTGCAGCGACGGCACCATTGCCCGATTTCGCTTGAGTGATGACATCATCGCGAGTCACTCGGCCCGCCAGTCCTGAACCAGAAAGATGATTAATATCAATTTGCATTTCGCGAGCTAAGCGACGCGTGCTAGGAGTTGCTAACACATTTGAGTTTGCCGCCGGAGGGAAAAAGTCAGCCCCAGCAGATGCCGCGGAAGCTCCCGCCGAAACCGAACCAGAACGCGGAGCAGATGAAGAAGTACCACCCGCACTCGCGGCCATCGGTGCCGGAGCGGGCGCTTTTGCCGCTGGCGCACTCGCCGAAGCGGAAGTTGATGCTGAAGCTCCATCAGCCTCGAGTGTTAACAGCACCGATTCAATCGGGACGATATCCCCTTCTTTCACTTTCAATTCTTTCACCGTTCCTGCAATAGGGCTCGGCACTTCTACCGTCGCTTTATCAGTCATTAGCTCGACAACAGGCTGATCGGCTTTAATTTTATCGCCCGGTTTTACCAACCACTTGACGATTTCGCCTTCAGTCACGCCCTCACCGATATCCGGTAATTTTACATCTTTAACCACGAGTTGCCTCCGCTGTTACGACTTCTAAACTAATTTCATTTTTACGTTTTTCAATCATTCCGCGCATAAAGAATTCGCCTGCACGGTAGCTGCTTCGAACCAAAGGGCCACTTGCGACATACAAGAATCCCATGTCTTCCGATACTTTTTGCCAGTATTGAAATTTTTCGGGAGTCACATACTCTTCGACTTTCAATTTCGTTTTCGTCGGCTGTAAGTACTGGCCAAAAGTGACGACGTCGCAATCAACCGCACGTAAATCACGCAAAGTCTGCATGACTTCATCGTCTTGCTCACCCAGTCCCATCATGATCGAAGTTTTTGTATACCGAGTTGGATCATGACGCTTAATAAACGCAAGCACGTCTAAAGACTGCTGATAATTCGCTCGCGGATCGCGAATTTTTTTCTGCAACCGCTCAACCGTCTCCACATTGTGCGCGTAAACATCCGGTTTGGAATCGACGATTTTACCGATGAACTCTTCGTTCCCTTTAAAGTCTGGAGTTAAGACTTCGACCAGTAAGTCCGGCTTGTGATGTTTGATCGTTGTAACGGTACGAGCAAAATGCCCCGAACCTTCATCCGGAAGATCGTCGCGATCAACCGAAGTGATCACCACATAATCGAGGCCCATTTGAGAAATCGCGAACCCAACTTTTTCGGGCTCATCGTTATCGATTTTCCCTTTTGGATTCCCGGTCTTCACTGAACAGAAGCGGCAACCACGAGTGCAAACTTCCCCCATCAGCATAAAAGTGGCCGTGCCGCCGCCCCAACATTCACCGATATTCGGACATTTTGCCTCTTCACATACGGTCGCGAGATTCAGAGAACGCAAAAGAGTTTTGATTTCGAAGTATTTTTCACTGCCGGCGGCGCGAACTTTGAGCCAATCCGGCTTCAGCGGACGAACGGGGTTCTGCATGCTTGTCCTTTTCATCTGGAGTCTCGAATGTTTTATCACGTGATTGGCAATTGTCCACATCCGGTATAAAACAGGCCCATGAAGTTTAAAGATCCGGTGCATGAGGGCGTCTTTCTTAAGCGCTATAAAAGATTTTTTGCCGACATTCGCTACCAAAACCAAGTTGTAGTCGCCCACGTCGCCAATACGGGCAGCATGAAAGGCCTCATCGACTGTGAAACACGTTGTCGAATGACGTACCTCGACTCCCCGACGCGAAAGTTAAAATTTACGCTGCAAGCGCTCTACTGCGGTGATTCGTGGGTCGGGATAAATACGAGTCTGCCCAACGCCCTCGTCAAAGAAGCTTTCGAAAACAAGAAAATTGCGCGGTGGGGTCAATTCGAAACTATCGAAAGCGAAGTCAAAATTAACACGAAAAGCCGACTTGATTTGCGCCTGACGGCCCCTCAAAAACCGCACCATTATGTCGAAATAAAAAATGTCACGATGGCCGAAAATGGCGTCGCCTTGTTCCCCGATAGCGTCACGACGAGAGGCCTAAAACATCTCGACGAGCTGATAAAATTAGTTGAATCCGGATTTACGGCGGAAATGGTATTTGTGGTTCAGAGAACGGACTGCCATGCATTTCGGCCTGCACACGAAATCGATTCTGAATACGCCAAGGGACTGGTGAGGGCGAAAAAAGCAGGTGTCATTTTGTCGGCTTATCCATGCGATTTCGCCGACGACGGAATCGCACTCAATACTCAAAGGCAAATCGAAATCAGACTATGATCGCCTCGCCGGTTGACTTATAATCGTGAGGTGCCAAACTTGAAGTATCGAGGAGTCTCATGACGAAAAGATTTTTGCGCCTTACGCTTTGCTCAATGCTTTTGTCCGCGGTACTTGCCGGCTGCGCGGCCCGATCGGTCGATAACGGTTCGCCGACTCCTCACACTCCCGACGGGGCCGGAGAATACAACTACGCAAAATTACAAACGCGGTCGCTCGACGATATGAACGCAGTTGTTCGGAGACAGTTGCAAAAAGCCAAAAAATTTACCAATGAAGACGATACCAATTCGGCGGTTGCCGCATTACAAGCGGCGGCTCAGTACACGCTCTCACGTCCCGATCGTGACAATCTTGTTTCGAAAGTCATCGCACCGGTCAGAACCGAACTGAAAGAGCTCAATTCCTTCGAGACGACAATGCAAAACATTGTCGCCATCGCCATTAAAGGCCTCAACAATACATCGCTCAAACCGTCCGATCGCGGCACCTATTACTTCGTTTTGATTAATTTTATGAGCGAGTTTAAGCCTGATTTAAAAATGAATCCACAAATGCGAAAGGCTTATGAAGCTATTGAAAAGGCGAATATCAAAGTCGACGGAAAAGTCGAAAATGATCTGAAGCTTCGAGCTATGAATGCGCGAGTGAAATCGCCATCTGAACTTGCGGCTAGTTTGCTAAAGAGCGTGAAAACACAAGCTCCGACGTTCGAAAAGATCCCTGATGATCTCGAAGGCGCACCTTTATAACATTGTCGCCCTCGGCCAGATGAATATAATCAGAACTTGTTTGCTCTGACGAAGTCTGAAATACGGTCGCAACGTAACCGTTTGACGCGTTTACGATCTCGATATTGGCCGTATCACCACATGTAGGGCGGCGAAGGCGAATCTGCTCGACCGTTACATGCTTTATTCCGGGCTTTACGAACTGCCCTTCGCAGTTCAAATCAAAAATTCTCAATTCATTTACAGCGGTTGCCAAAACCGGCGTAGCCTCGACTTTGGTCGCTTCATCGGCAAGATTTTGGATAGAGGCGGGAGCACGATTTGACGCGACTACCGGTTGGGCCGCGATTTCTGGATATGGATTCGAAGAAGATAGATTGGCCCACAACACGAGTCCGAACAAAACAACCAGACTTCCGGTGAGGGAAAGTATTCCGAAACTCAGTTTTTTTAAAATGAGTAATTCTTTGAGATCCATACATAACGTGTCGGTTTTTTGACGGAGGATTCAATCCTTCAAACGGCTAGTCTTTCCAAGCTAGACCGACGATAACTCGGTCGTCGGTCGACGACTTTGAACCCGTCAGCGATGTGCTCCAGTTGCCCTTCAGCCTCTTCACTCCACTCATTGAAAACTTCGAGTCTTCTGTCGCGTAATCGGTGACGAACTTAATCGTCTTCGTGACGTTGTATCCGAGAGAAGTCAGCGTCGCCTGATCGCTCGACCCGAGTTTTTCAATTTTATAGAGTATGAGACGTGTCTCAATTTGGTACGGATTCTCGACGTTGACCTCGAGCTGATTTGACGAAATCGAGTATTTGAATCGCGTCTTATATCCTTTTTTCGTCGAAATGCTCATGTTGCCCAGCTTCTCTTTGACTGCGTAAACTCCACGGGTCGAGGGGGTGCTCCTCATATAATTGTCGATGTGGAACTCGGCGAGCCGGCGGGTCATGTAATTACCAAACTGACGTTGTTTATTCACATATTCTTCTTCTGTGACGTACTCACCCGGCTTCAATTCTTTATCGAAATATCGCGACGGCGTCGCCTGAATTTGTTGAGCTTCGGTTCGCCCAAATTGAGTTTCGTAGCGCTCTTGAAAATCAGTGGTTAATCTTTCGGTAAAAATTTGATCGGCAAGACGTGGCTCCGTTGATTCTGGCGGGGCAACAATCACGATTTCTTGCGATAATTCATACCGCTCATCTTTGACTGAACTTAAATAACCTTGGTGACCCGAATCGTACTCGAGCGCCCAGGCTGTCTCAGCTCCAATAAAGAGCCCCATGATCGCAATCATGCTAGAGAGGGCAATTTGAATGGAAAGGGCTATTCTCATACCACTTAGTAATGCAAAGCCCGGCCCTCACATGCCAAGTTAAGTATATGAAATTACACGTTATTTTTGAGCCTTTGGCATGGTTTTCAATGTCAGTGCTGGCGCCCTGTAGTGACAGTCGACATGCGAGCACACTGCCGACAAAAACGAAGTCTTTTCAAGTGTTTAGATCAAGGCGCACAGCCCCATTGATAGGCGGAAAATTGTCAATTAGAGTTGGGTCCTATGCATGCAGCACAACCACAACTGAAGAAGCGACAAGACATTCATTTAGCTCGCAAGATTTGGCATTTTTTAGGCGTCCTCACTGTCGCCGTTTTATTTCACAACCTCACTCATAGCACGGCCCTTCAGTTTCTTATTTTTTTCGGGACTTTTTTCATTTTCATCGACGTCTCCCGCCTCATGTACGAGCCACTTAATAAGCGGGCTGTCGCGATTATGAAACCCTTTATGCGCGATAATGAGCGTAACAATCTGGCCGGAGTCACTTATCTCATCGTCGGTGTTTTCATTTTGGTGTTGATTTTCGATTCGCGAATCGTGACTCTCTCACTCTTGTTTCTCGCTTTCGCCGATCCCATCGCCAGTTATTTTGGAATCCGCTACGGGAAAGATAAAATTTTCGGTCGCAAAAGTTTTCAAGGGACTCTGGCTGCATTTCTAACTTGCCTCGTAATTGCGGCTATTTTCTACTATTCAAAGCAACTCATGACCGAACGATTGATCATAGTCAGCGTCCTTTCTGCTTTGGCCGGGGCGCTCGCAGAAGCTATTCCGGTTGCTAAACTAGATGATAATCTTGTAATGCCAGTGGTGAGTGCGATTCTCCTGCAGGGAATCTTCTTCTTATTTGGAGGGTTCACTTATGTTTAATCGGACATCCGACTCAGACTTGTCGCGCGAAAAAACGGTAAAGGAATTTATGAAAAATGAAACTCAGGCCCCCCGAATGTCTCGCGCCAAACGAATCCGCCAACGCTTGAACGTTAATATCTACATTTTGCCGAATTTGCTCACGACCATGAACATGTTTAGCGGTTTCTACGCCGTCGTTCATGCAATCCAAGGTGACTATTTGACGGCCGCATATGCAATTGTAGTCGCTGCTGTTTTTGATTTGCTCGATGGACGTGTCGCGCGCATGACCGGCTCAACATCTGAATTCGGCGCCGAATACGATTCTCTTTCAGATTTAGTCAGTTTCGGGATGGCCCCGGCAATTCTTCTTTTTTTATGGGCCCTTCAACCGTTCGGTCGAATCGGCTGGCTCGCAAGTTTCTTCTTTGTCGCGTGTGGAGCACTAAGACTTGCACGATTTAACGTCCAGAAAAAAGTTTTAAATAAAGCCTATTTTCAAGGTCTTCCAATCCCCATGGCCGCCGGCATCGTGGCCAGTAGCGTTCTCGCATTTACTGATCTCGAACTCGAACCTTCGCGCTCTATGATTCTTCTCGCAATTACCTTCCTTCTCGGATGCGTGATGGTATCGAGCTTTCCTTATCGCAGTTTCAAAGATCTCGATTTCAAACAACGTCTTCCATTTCATTACCTCGTTATGGGGGTCGGCCTTATCGCGGTCATCGCGATGCGACCTGAAGTTATGCTCTTCGTGACATTCATGACCTATGCACTTCTCGGCGCCATCTTCGGAGTTTTACGATTCGGCAAAACTCCCGAACTTGCGGCGGCTTCCGGTCAAGAGCACGTAACGGACGAAGACGATAACGAAGATGATGATGACGATCAAAACGAGAGCGAACTTCAGGAGCATTAATTCCCATGTCTTTAAAAATCGGTGTCGTTGGCGCGACTGGTATGGTTGGCGAGGTCTTCCTGGAGATCCTAGCTCGTAAAGGCCTCACGTTTTCTGAACTTCGTCCTTTCGCCAGTGAAAAAAGTCTTGGAACGAAAGTAAAATGCGGCGGTCGCGAATGGCCGGTGCAGGTTTTGAAAGAAGGCTGCTTTGACGGCCTCGATCTCGTTTTCTTCTCAAGTGGTGACGATATTTCTCTCGAATGGGCGCCGAAAGCGGTGGCCGCCGGCGCATTTGCCGTCGACAACTCGGCGGCGTTTCGAATGAATAACGATTATCCTTTGATCGTGCCCGAAGTAAACGGTCACTTAATTCCCCCACGCGATCGCCCGACTCTGATTGCTAATCCCAACTGCTCGACGATCCAACTCGTAGTCGCTTTGAAACCTCTTGAAAAACTCGGGCTAAAAGAAGTTCGTGTTGCGAGCTACCAGTCGGTTTCGGGCGCCGGTAAAGCCGGGCGCGACGAACTCCTCGCACAAATTGAGCACGGTGCCGATTCGGTGCTCGGAAAGCCTCAGACGTTTCCGCACCCGATCGCGTACAATGTGATTCCGCAAATTGGATCTTTCAATGCTGACGGTTTTTGCTCCGAAGAAATAAAGATCATTAAAGAGACAAAGAAAATCATGGGTCGGCCAGATTTAAAAGTCAGCGCTTTTACGGTGCGAGTTCCAAGCTTAAACTCGCATAGCGAAGCAGTTTGGATCACTTTTGACCGTGAAGTTTTGCGAGAAGAAATTGTGAAAGCATTTCAGGCTGCTGAGGGACTCGTGTTTGACGAACAAAAATCACCGAGCGCGTATCCCACATCTTTAACAGCCTCCGGTACTGACCCGGTTTACGTGGGACGCTTACATCGCGATTACGATGATCCTAAGACGTGGATCATGTGGGTTGTTGCCGACAATATTTTAAAAGGCGCAGCTCTCAACGGACTCCAAATCGCCGAGCGAATTTTCTCTTAATTCGAAGCCCTCTAGCTTTGACACGACAGCCCGTTCCATGGTGCAATTTGGCAATGGGTAGCTCGCGGCAAATCGCCACTTTTCTCTTCTTATTTTTTACTTTGCAATTCGCGTTTAGCGAAGCCCATGCGCAAGTCAAAATCACGAGCATAAGCGGCGCTTCTAATTTTATCGCAAGCAACGGCACTTCTAATCCGATTATCTATGGCGGAATCGCCGGCCTCGAAGCCGATTGCGGAACAACCAGCTCAACCAGTACTTGCAACAACTGTAGTGCTACAGTTAACAAGGCTTGTAACACTCGTCGAATTCATACCGGCCTCACCTTACGGATTAATTTTACCGTGACCGGAGATCTAACCGGATCCGCTCGGCTTACCTATGGAACCGCCCTGGCAACTGCCAACAGTCAAACTGCATCCGCCCCAAGTTTTACAAAAGGCAACAGCGGCTACATCGAAGTCCCTTGGAGCAGCCTATGCGTCGATTTAGGCTCGCCAAGTTGTAATACGGTCGTGAGCGTGACCGTCCAGATTTCGGTTGGAGCGGTGGAACCTCCGGCGGCCGGCAGTTATTCAAGTGCAACGGTGAAAATCTTCAGACCCGAAGATTCGACGAACGGGGTCGACACCATTGAGTGCGGACTTTCGCCCGAACAAGACGGCATATGCGCGTTTACCGCATTTCCCGGTGACGAAAAAATCTACATGTCAAATCTTGACGACGAAGGCAGCTACCCGACTGCGGACAATGTTCCTTTTCTATTTCTGCGCGTATTCAACTCGTCGGATGCCGTTCTCGGATTTAATGACATAAATTACGGAACGTCGAATCTCTCAGGACGCTTCGTAGATTTAGATATCGATAATGATGGAGCAGTCTCTCCAGAAAAAATCGAAGGCCTCACAAATGAAACGGGCTACTATTTTAAAACTGCCATGGTCGATGCCGCTTATAATATTGCGTATTTGACTTCGAATACGGAGATATTGAAAACGTGTTCGGCGCTCGTGGCCCCCGCGACGGGATGCAATTTTTTTGCAACACCATCAAACGTGTTGGGGCTTTTAGAGAAAGACTTTAACTGCTTTATCACGACGGCAGCTTACGGATCGTCAATGTCAGCAAAAGTTCAAGATTTCCGCGCTTTTCGAAATCATTTTCTCATCCCGTACGATTGGGGCCGCTCGGTTATTTTTTATTATTACAACGTCGGACCCAAAGCGGCTCGTTGGATGTGGCAACACCCATGGAGTCGACCGGTTGTTCGCGCAGCCCTTTGGCCAGTATGGCTCTATGCCGTCATCGCTAATGGAGCGGGCATCTTTATCGCGAACTTCACTTTCTTCTTAGTATTCGCTCTCGTTGCTTACAGCATTTATGCGTTACGCACGCGCCAGTCGCCCGCGAAAGTTCGTCGCCGTGAAAAATAATTTAATTACGGCCGCATTTTTGTTTTTCGCATCGATGGCATTTGCCCAGAGCAATATCAAGCCGCCGGATTTGCTCGGCACCGATTCCACGCCCGCTACGAACGTTTCAAAAGCTCAAGGCTCCCCGCCCGTAACTGAAGATGCAATCGAGACCGATAAAGAGCCCATTCCGATCATTCGCAAAAAAGCCGTTACTTCCGGCTCTATGAATTCCGAAAGTCGTTACATCGAGCATCCGAACGCCGAAAAAGGTTTGATCAAGATAGATAAGAATAAAGTTTATTACTATCGCGTGAAAGAAAGCGATCAGCGCGGAGCCGGCAATTTCAAAATCGGTTTTTACGAACCGACCAATTTAATGAGCACGTCGGCGTCGAATCTTGGCTACGGCGATATATACGATGCTTCACAGAGCCCACTTTTTCTTTACGAACATGAATGGCAGTTTTTTAAGAGTGCCGGGCGCCTCGGCATTACGGCTGGAGGCGGATTCTTTTTTGCTTCCGGCAATGGCCAATTTCAAAACGGACAACCCCTGCGGCCGCGTGAGAAGTTCACTCTCTTCGTATTTCCGGTGAACGCCGGACTCATTTACCGCGCTCAATTTTACGATACACAGCCAATTGCTCCTTATGCCGGAGCCGGAATCGGCGGAATGCTTTTCGCCGAACGCCGCGATGACGATCAAAATCCCGCACTTGGTGCCCGTTACGGCGCTGCTCCCGTCGGCCACTTCTATGCCGGCCTCGCGATTCAGCTTGGTCACGGCGCCCGCTCTTTTCTCGATCTCGATCGCGAATACGGGATCAACAAAGTTTGGGTGACCGGCGAATATCGCCAGTTCGTCTTTGTCTCTGGCAAATTCGATTTCTCCGGTGACGCAATTAACGGTGGCCTATCCGCTGAGTTCTAGGTACATCTCCCCTCATGTCCGACAAACCGAAACAAAAAATCAAACTCCTCATTTCCTATGATGGAACTGACTTTGAAGGCTGGCAGCGCCAGGCCGCGGGCCAACTCACGATTCAACAAAGTGTCGAGACCGCACTTTCAACTATGTTGAACGAAAGAATTTTGATTATTGGCTCGGGTCGCACCGACAGCGGAGTTCACGCGGAAGGCCAAGTTGCCCACTTCGCAACCGACAAAGAAATCGACGGGCGCTCGTTCTATAGCGGTGTAAATTCTTTACTCCCTCATTCTATCGCAGTGCTTAAAGCTTGGAAGGCGCCAAGTGATTTTCACGCCCAACAATCAGCCGTTTCAAAAACGTATCGGTATCTTATTTATAATAGCCCGATCCCAAATCCCTTAAGAAGGCGTTGGACGACCTGGCTGAGACGCAAGCTAAGTGTTGAAAAACTCAATGAAATTTGTAAACCGTTAGCAGGGCAGCACGACTTCAAGGCATTCCGTACGAGTGGTACCGACGTCAAAACCACGGTCCGAAAAATCACCGAGCTTCAGTGGATCGAGCGCGAGAACAAAGAAATTGAGTTCAGAGTTTCCGGAACCGGCTTTTTGAAGCAAATGATTCGGAATATTGTGGGCACCGCCCTTGATCTCCATCAGCTGGAATCTGGAGCAGCTGGAGCCACAGAAATGTCTCGCATCCTTGCGTCACTTGATCGGCGTGAAGCAAAAGCTTCCGCACCGCCGACGGGCCTATACCTTCATAAAGTTGATTATCCCCGCGAACTTGACAACAAGTGCCTAGAAATTTAGATTGGCCCCCTATTTCGCGGAGTCTTTAAAGGCTGACGCACATACCGCTTTCTAAGAGGACTTCTAATGAAAACATTTAACGCTAAAGAAGCTGATGTTCAGCGCCAATGGTGGCTCATCGATGCTGAAGGACAAACCCTCGGCCGACTTGCTACACGAATTGCGACTATTCTTCGTGGCAAAGATAAAGCTATCTTCACTCCACACTGTGACACCGGTGATTTTGTTGTCGTTATCAACAGCAAAAAAATCAAATTGAGCGGTAACAAACTCAAAGACAAAAAATATTATACTCACTCACGCTTCTTCGGTTCTCTTAAAGAGTATACGGCCGAAAAAATGCTTTTGACGAAACCGAACTTCGTTCTTGAAGAAGCGGTTACGGGCATGCTTCCGAACAACAAGATGTCTCGTCAAGTGATCAAAAAATTGAAAGTATATGAAGATGGTAATCATCCTCATGCTGTTCAAAAACCACAAACCCTCACGTTACCAAAACCTGGGAAGGCATAATGGCAAAAACACAAGTGGCAAAAGTCGAAGCGACGCCGACAATCTACGCAACTGGAAAACGTAAAACGAGCGCGGCTCGCGTTTTTATGAAAGTCGGTAGCGGCAAAGTTACAGTTAACGGAAAAGTACTTAAAGATTTCGCACAAAGTGAAGTCGGAGAAGTTCTTGCGGTTTCTCCTTTTGCAGTCACTGAAACACAAAATAAATATGATGTTCGCGCAACAGTTCTCGGTGGCGGATTCAGCGCACAAATCGGCGCAATTCGACACGCGATTGCTCGCGCACTCTCGACTGTTGACGATTCAGTTCATCGCCCAGCTTTAAAAAAAGCCGGCATGCTGACTCGCGATGCTCGTATGGTTGAACGTAAAAAGTACGGTCGCCACAAGGCACGTAAACGTTCGCAGTTCTCTAAACGTTAGAAATATTAGTAATGGGACGAGCCGGATGAGCATTTGTTCTCCGCGCCTCGATCCTCATAGATTAAAAGGCTGCTTACAAGAGCGGCCTTTTTCTTTTTGGGAGGTTGGTCCAGCAAGAACTGGTTCTACGTCTTCTATTTGGCGAAACTCCCCTCTGATAATCTGGTTGGATGAAGGCATCTCTTTCTTTTTCCATACTTCCGATTTTAGTCCCTGCAATTTTAATCGGTGGCTGCGCCCAAGCTGGTGAAGTTTCTCCTTCAGCGTCTGCCGCCGCTCGTCGCCGCGGCCGTGCACATATCTGCAAAGAAGTTACCGCGCGAACCGAAACAGGGAATGCGTCTTATTACGACAATAAATTTGTAGGACGGCCGATGGCCTGTAATGGTCGCCCGTTTTCTCAGCACAATCCGACTGCGTCGATTAAACTTCTTCCAGCACCACGCGGTCAGAAAAGAAGAATGCTTCTCCCGTGCGGATCAATTGTTCGGGTGACGAGAACAGACATTAAAGCGCCTGACCGTGGGCCACTCTCAGTCGAAGTCACCGTGACAGACAATGGGCCTTTGGCTCCTGGCCGAATTATTGATCTGCCGACAGATGTCGCTGACAAACTCCATTATGGTCCGGGTGAAAGAGGCGAAGTTCCAGTAAAGGTAGAAGTCTGCTCTGACTAAAATGTGCCAGCCGGCAAAGGGAGTCTCGGTTACCTTTTGGTCTTTCAATATTGGCACTGTTCTTTCAATACCCAAATCATGCTTCAATCAAATCGCTTTAGCCGCACAGCCACTGTCTATATTTTAGCCGTTCTCATCGCGCCAGTGACCCTTTGTGGCCAAAGTGCTTCTGCGGCTGATTCTCCCTTAAAAGCGGCTCTCGAGTTTTGCAGTCACCTGCTCCACGACAACCTGTCCCCAAGCAAGAGTGAATTGCGCGGATTAAAATGGTTCAAAGCCAACGACGGATCGGACGAAGCTTTCGCTCTGAACGCGGGACCGGAAGAATCTAAACTTTATGTCCGTGACCTTAAGACTTCGCAAGTTCAAGTCATCTCAGACAGTGAAATCGAATATCTATCCTATTTAAAACGATTTTTTTTAGCGCGTCCGATTTGGATTGGCGATGAAACCAAGGCCGGAAAAATGAAAGTGACTCTGACTCCGTCGCTGGTCAATGCACGCATAGTTTTGAGTGCAACAGTCGACAAAATCCCGAGCGAATTTATGGTATCTCCCGAGTTTGGATCGACATTCACCAAGGACCCGACGAGTTTCACACGAGGGGTGATTCAGCTGAATCACCTTTCTTATCTCACTCTCGTATGGAGTGATATTCTCAAGATTAAAATCGTAGCGGTTGAAGGTGGTGAACTGCCGACCGTCGAGTACTTAAGATATTTACAAAATGATCGATTGCCCATCGGTCTCGATGACGTTTTTCTTCATGATGTATTTAATCACGCATTAGGTATTCAATATTTAGCTGCGAAAAAAGAATGGCCTCTCGTGAAAGCGGCCATAAATGAAGCTTTGGCTTTTGCAGACGCGAATACGAACTTATCAACGGTGCAGAAAAAAGCCTTCGACGGCTGTTTATTCGAACTTGTTTGGGCAATTGAGAACTCAACTTCGCAGCTCAGCAAGCTCGACAGAGAAAAATCCTATATGCCCGGCAGCCTCACGGCGCATATCGATCGATTTTATAAATTATTAAAAGCAATTCCGGAGCAATAATCGAAAAGGTGCCCGGCACCTTTTTAAATAACTATTCGTCGAGGACGTAGTTAATTGGATCGACGGGTACGTCATTCACGCGAACTTCGTAATGCGAGTGTGGACCGCTTGAGCGACCCGTTGTACCGACGGCCGAAATAACGTCGCGACGTTTTACGTGCTGACCGAGCTCAACGTAGATTTGCGAATTATGTGCGAACCGTGTGCGGACACCATAACCGTGATCGATCGCTACGATTTTTCCGTAGCCCGCTTCGTATCCGACATAAGAGACAACTCCATCGGCAGGAGCCACGACCGGGGTACCGGGAGGAGCCGCGATATCGAGACCATAATGCATGACCGGTTTGCCAGAGAATGGATCGACGCGATATCCGAATCGCGACGTGAGCCATCCGCGTGCAGGCTTGATAGATGGAGTCTGATTCAAAATACTTTGGCGTTCGGCCAACAATTCTTGCAGTTTAATTACGCCTTGTTCACGAAGTCCGCCTTCGCTGACCGCTTTGTCGATACGAATCGAAAGTGTCGCGTAGTTGCGCTCGCTAACTGCTGCTAATTCACCGCGGGCTTGATCGAGCGGTGGGCGTTCATGAAAAACGGCTTCGGCATTCATAAACTCGTTTGAAGTTGGCGAACGAGGAATCTTGGCGGACGCCGGACCACGCTCAAATTCTTCCATCTCTTCTTCGATTTGTGGAATCGGGCCGATCGAAAGCTTCATCGCGCGATCGTCATCTTCAATATTCGTAATCAATTTAATTTTAGTCGTGAGAGTCTTAATGCGCTCAAGGCTACTTTCGAGCGAGCTAAGTTTGCTTTCAACAACTTGGAACTGACGAGTGAGTTGGGCGTTTTCAGCATGGAGACGTTTGTTGTCCCCTTCTTGGAGTAATAGTCCGATATAATCGACGCTAGCAGCCGCGAGAAGCACTGCGGCAATTATGAGCCCGGCGAGGCCCATCTTCACCCATGATGCTGAAACGATGATCGAACGGGTCTGGCCCTTCCGGTTGCTCGCAATCAGAAATGTATATGTCTTATTGTTCATATTTCGACCTTACTATCTTAGACACAACATGTGGTGTCATCATAAAAAACAAACCCTATTTTTTATGGAAAACGATGACTGAAATATTGTCATCCCCACCGGCTCGTTTCGCCTCGACTATAGACCGGGCCACGACTTCAGCTGGTGCATTTTTCTTTATTATTTCCGCGATCTTATCATTCGTGATCAAACCGCTCAGTCCATCTGAACAGATGAGGTAAATTTCGTTCTTTGCAATCTCCCGCTCGACGATATCGACTTCGACAATTTCTTCAAATCCGACGCTGCGCGTAATCACATTTCGCCCTACCATTGCCTCGGGTTGATTTGGATCTAAAACGCCGGCTCGAATCTGCTCATTGATAAGCGAGTGATCGTCGGTGAGCTGCCACAAATTATCATCTCGATAAAGATAGGCGCGTGAATCACCAACATTGCCCACATAGAGTTTGTTCTCAAAAACGAAGGCCGCGACCATGGTCGTGCCCATTCCCATTAGCTCGGGATTTTCGCGCGTCGCTTTGTGGTAGATGCGGCGAGTGGCCTCTTTGTATCCTTTGCGTAACAAATCCTTCGCGTTGATCTTTGTGCCCGACGCAAATTCGTTTTGAAAAACTTCGTGCATGGCTTCGATAGCCAATGCACTCGCGACTTCGCCACCACGGTGTCCGCCCATGCCGTCCGCCACTATGAAAAGTGAGAGCTTTTTGTCTACTAGAATTGAGTCCTGATTGTTGTCTCGTTTCAAGCCAACATCGGTCTGTCCCCACACTTCAAAATCCATCCAACTAGTTTATGCCAAAAACTGATAAACGCACTCAAAAAAGGAATCGAAAACGCCGAAGAATTTAAATGAGGCACACGTGATCAATCGGTTTCGGAAAAGCATTGCAGGATTCATCGTAATCTCCCTGCTTTTCCACATTACGCTCGTCATTGTCTTGCAGTTTGCCAAGGCACCGAAGCGCCCTGCGGTGAAAGAGATCGTGGAAATCGAATTCCGAGACAAAAATGCCCCGACCAAAGCCCTAAGCCAGTTGATTGAACAAGATGAAAAGCGGTTGAACGATGAAGATCCGGACAAAGAAGCCTACCTGGGTCGCCACACTCAGCGCGTGGTGAAAGAAACCAAAGCCGCCCGTCACGGCGACTTTAAGAATTCGGCGGGCCAGGGCATGCCGAATCAGGCCGTGCAAAAGCAAACTCCTACCGAACAAAAAGAACAGCAAAAGAAATTGTCGAAAGCAAAATATGCCGACGGTGGCAGCTTGCCGACACTCGGAGATTTTAAGCCGACATTTAAACAAACGATTCAGCGTCAGTATGACGATATCCCCGTGGGCCAAGGCGGCGAAGCCAGTGCAACGAACGATCACTTAAAAAAAGTTGAAACCGGCATCGAGACGATGCTGAATTCACGAGAATTTGTTTACTACACGTACTATCAACGAATTCGCTCGCAACTCCGTCAGTACTGGGAGCCGAGCATTCGTGCCAAAGTAAATAAAATATTTGCTCAAGGAAGATCGATTGCGTCGACCAAAGATCACGTGACCCGAGTCGTGATTGTATTAAATAACGCCGGCACCCTGGTAAAAGTACAGGTGGTTGGTGAAAGCGGTGTCACAGATCTGGACGATGCCGCAGTCGAAGCATTTCGCGCGGCTGAGCCGTTCCCTAATCCTCCCAAGGGGATGATTGAGGCAGACGGCAATATCCGAATCCAGTGGGACTTCATTCTCGAGTCATAAAGGGCAAGGCGCCGTAAGGGATCTGCGACTTGCCCTGGCCTCGTGCTTCACGACTAGAAAAAATCTGAAATTCTCTTATACTTCTGAATCTTGAGCTTTAGCCGCCAATTCAGGAGTCATTTGTGAAAACAAAAATAAAATACGATCGTCCACTTCTCGAGTCGATCGTTAAACGCGCCCATTATTTGGCGAACCAAATGATTTACATTGCGAACAATCGAACCGAGAAAGATAAAGGCGATCCTAAAATCGGCGGTCACTCTTCGGGTAGCACAAGTTCGATCCACTTACTTGGCGCTTTACATCTTGTTGTTCGAAGCGGCTTCGACCATATTGCGAACAAACCGCATGCGTCGCCCGCCGATCACTCCTTCAATTATTTACTCAACTTACTTTTAAATTCCGATCTTTCGCGTTTTTCTGACGAAGATGCGCGTACTGCAATGAACGGCCTTCGAAAATATTCGAAAGATGGCGAGCCGGTATTTCAATCGTATCACTCCGCCTATGATCCCGATCATCACAACTTTTTACCTTCGGGCACCGTCGGCATTCCCGCCGTAAATGCGGGCTATTTGGCGCTCGCTTATCGGTATGCACAAAAACATGGATACGATGTTCCTGCGGATGCACACTTCTGGTGTATTCTCGGCGACTCTGAGTTTCGCGAAGGATCTTTGTTCGAAGCTGTTCCGGATTTTGCTGAGCGTGAGCTGGGAAACCTCACTTGGATCGTCGACTACAATCGCCAATCGCTTGATGGGCACCGCTTGCCGAATCACCGCATTTACGGCGGCACCGATAGCAAACGAATTCTCGAGACGATGAAAGCCAACGGCTGGGAAGTCTTCGAAGCTCGTCACGGTAAAAAACGGCAGGAATACTTCAAACGCGCCGGCGGCGATAAGTTTCAGGCTTGGTTTGAAAATGAACTTGATGATTATGAATTGCAATCGCTCCTCAATTTGAAAGATGCGGTCCGGTTGCGCGAATTCTTCAATGGAGAGTATGGATCGAAAGCTCCTGAAGCCGTTCAATTTATCAAATCTTTGAACGACAAAGAATTGATGGAGATGTTCAATGACTTCGGTGGGCACGACATGGACGTTCTCATCGAAACTCTTGAAGCGAGTAAGAAAAATCAACAGCGCCCGACACTTATCATCGCTCACACCGTAAAAGGTTGGGGTCTCGATATGGCGGCGAACACTGGCAATCACTCGATGCTTCCTGAAGATAGCGAAATGGTTGCGTTGCGTGATGCGCAGAAAATATCGGCAGAAAAATTGTTTGAGCGTTTCCCGTCGGGAACAAATGAAGCTGAATTTTGCAACAAACGCGGCGACGAACTTTATTCAGATATTAAAGCGCAAAATTCTTTGAAGGCTAAGAATCTTGAGATGTTTGCAAAGCTTTCCGTGGCGAACGGCGAAATCCCGAGCACTCTCGATATCAATACAAAAATGGCGAACTACCCGCACACGCAATGGATGCTCGGTCAGTTGACAGCTAAGTTAACTCGTATCGCGAATACATCGATGGATCAAAAAGATGATCCGAAGACAAAAACGAAAGCTCTCAATGCTTTTGAAAAGGCGTGGAAACTCCCCGCCGAATTAATGATCACTATGGCTCCAGATGTGGGCACTTCAACGAACTTAAATCCGGCGATGGACGGAAAAGTTTTTGGCGCCGAATGGACCGGTGACATTGAAACTGAACTTCATGTCAAAGACGACAAAACTCCAGATCTTGTTCCGGGCCAAGAAGCCAACGATCGATTTTTACGTTTCGAGATTGCTGAAGCGAATACGATGTCGTGCGTGGGCTCATTCGGTCGCTTGCGTGACACCCTCGGCGTGCCGGTGTTGCCGCTCATGACTGTCTACGATTTTTTCATCAAACGCGCACACGATCAGTATTTTTATAATCTCTACTGGAAATCGAGTTTCATTCTCGTCGGAACTCCGTCTGGCGTGACGCTTTCTCCTGAAGGTGCTCAACACGGCTGGAAATCGGATTTTCAAATCCCGAATCAAGTTTGCTGGGAGCCATTCTTCGTTCAAGAGCTCGATTGGATATTCACCGATGCGGTCAAACGCCACGTTATGAATGACAATGTAGGGCGCAGTGGCGTTCTCATTCGTGGAGTCACTCGTGGAGTCGACCAAAAAGATTTCATGAAATATTTGAAGCAACAGCAGCGTTTCAAATCTCAAGGAGATGCTTTGCTGCATCCGAGCGGTCTCGAAATGAATGGCGCAACAGACGAGGCGTCGATTGAAACGATCGCTGATGCTGACATTATGGCTCAAGTTCAAAAAGATGTTTTGAGTGGCGCATATTACCTCATCGATTATCGCGGATATGCTGGTTACGAGCCAGGCGACAATGTCGTGCAGATTTTTGCGATGGGCCCCATGGGAACCGAGGCAATTAAAGCTTCCGTCGAGCTTTTGAAAAAAGGCATCTACGCAAACGTCATTATGGTGACGAGCCCCGATCTATTGGTCGGAGATATCGGTCACGCAACTGACTACAAATATTTGCGTGAAGATTTGCAAATCAACTCGACTTTATTTTTGCAGCCGACATTAAACGGTCATTTGCAAACTCCAGAAGTTGCGACGCTTTCTGGTCGACGCGTGCCGATCGTCAGTGTGCACGATGGTGAGCCAGGAATTCTTGATAACATCGGGTCCATCATTGGTGTCCGTCATGAATCTTTAGCCGTTCGCAAGCACTCGAAGTGCGGACGTCCCGTTGAGATCTATCACTTCCATAAGATCGATGCTGAAGCTGTTGTCGAAGCTTGCGGTAAGGTGTTGAGCGAAACTGCGCTTGAAACCGTGCAGGTCGGCACCGATGCGATGGCGCAGGTCAGCGGCTCGGCTAAAGCAGAGCGACAGGATTGGCGCGCATTGTGGAGTAGTGGTTCGGGCGAGCGGCACTAATGCAATGCGACTCCAACGTTGGAGTCGCAATCCGTCAACAAGACAGGTGGTTATGTTGAAAAATTCTATGTTCGTTTTGATTCTGGTATTCGGGGTCATGTCTCACGCAGAAATTGTAACTCCACTTTATGAGTGCGTTCCTTCGACGCCGACTCCAGAAATCGAAAAAATTGTTGTTGAGCAAAACGAGAAAAATCAGATCTCGACAGTTCTTTATGTCGATATCTATTCGGTATCCGTGCCTTCGGAATATGGCGACGACGTCGATACCATCTATTACTTCTCGCAATTTCTCGACACTCAAATTGAGTTTGTAGCGTCAGATATGCAAACCACAGGAACTGCGCAAGGCACTTACATTGAGAACATGACTTTCAAGAATGGGCCCGTGCAGAAGCGCACTGATATGATCTGTAAAGATCTTCGATAAGCTAATCCCTAAGGCAAGACAGTTAGTTTCGAGCCGGCATAGTACCGCGAAAGAATGTCAGTGTAGGGCGCACCCGATGCGCCCATCCAGCGCGCACCCGTTTGGCACATGCCGACCCCGTGGCCGAAGCCGCGACCGTTTAGATCGAAAGTCCCACCTATTTTTTGAATTTTAAATATTGTGCTGCGGACTTTGGTGTAACCGAAAGTTTTACGAAAATCTTGTGATGTCAGAGTTATCGAACTCTCTTTCGTGGCCTTCACATACACAATTTCAACAAATTCGACTCGTTCGGAGTCCTTATTTAATTTCGTCGTCAAAGAGACAACTGCGCTGGCACCATATTGATCCAAGATTTGCTGTTCAGTAATAACTGTTGACCACGCACCTGTCGTCGAACACGAATCGACATCTTTCGTCCGTTTGAAATTTGGGTCACGTTGATATTCGGGCCAGACGGCACCTGCGTCTTCGGTTTCACCACCGCAATGAGCGTGGAAAAACGTTTTAATTACATCGCTATTTGCATCGACCAACACTTGCCTAGCGGTCGATTGAACTGCGGCAATCACAACTGACGAATTCGGTATTTTCAAATGTCGCTTATAATTAAAAACCTGATCTTGAGTGGTCGAATCTACATGGAAAGGCTCGTTGCTGCGTTGCCCTTTTAAAAAGAGCGCGTAGGACCGCGCCGCGACGGCTTGGGCCTTCAATGTTTCGATTGGCCATGACGACGGAACTTCGGATGCGACAACGTCGAGCAGATAATTTTCAAGTGGAAGTTCCGTAATAACATCGAAGCCTACCAGCGAATTTCGAACAAAATGCA
>JAYTDP010000093.1:0-2506 GCA_043735865.1 Bdellovibrionales bacterium | reverse complement strand
TGCCCAGAAAGATTCGCCTGTTATAATTTAGTCGAAGAGACCAATTTGGGCGCCTAAAAGGATGATCAACTATTTGACAGTTATGGCGGTATCTTCAATAAGAACGGACGCCACGCACTTTTTGGGTGGCAAAAATGATCGAAGCTTCTTCTTCACAAAACTTTTCCATCAAATATTGAGAGAGCTTTGTCGGATCGACTTTTAAATCTTGCAGTGAAAGCGTCGGCACAGGCGTATTTTCATTAGTGATGTTCATTGCAAAATGAATCAAAACCGATGTGTGCGAGGGGGCCGCGATACTAATCGAGAGCTTTTTATCGCCTAAAAAAATGTCATCACCGTCACGAACGAGGCGGTCCGCCTTCTCTTTATCCCCCGCCAATGCACGAATGGCATCGAGCGTGAGTGAAGTCAGCAGCCGCTGAAGCAAAACTCCGCTAATGAGTGCAATATTAAACTTCTCAACAATGAAATGAAGCATCTTGCCGCCGCGAATCTCGGCATTAGCTAAGATATCTTCGCCGTCGGCCATGTTGGCCGCAGAGATCTCACACCCGCCGATAAAACTCACTATTGAATCGCCGGCCACTCCACATTGAAAATAGCCAAATAGGCTTTTCAACTGAGAGCCGTCGTAAAAGAGTTCTTTATCTAAAAAAAGAGATTTCATCGATTCGGTTCGAACGCCAATTCGACGTTTTCGTCAGGAATAAGTTCGACTTCAACCGGCGCGGGCAAAGACGCACGCATCGCACGGAAGAAACGCTGGCAAGATTCGCAACGTTCGCATAATGAAGGCCCAGCGAAATAGCACGGCCAAACGTAACTAAAATCAACACCAAGTTCGCGACCGAATTTTACGATTTCGGTTTTATTCATATTGTGAGTAAAACACTTCGTTCGAACGTTCGAGGCGGTGGAATATTGAAGTGAAACGTCCATCGCCTTCATAAAATCCGCCGTGTTATCGGGGAATGTAGCAGCTTCTTCAATATTGAACCCAGGTACCACGTATTGCGCGCCCATTGACTCGGCAAATGCAGCACCAATGTTAAGGAAGGCTCCATTACGATTCGGCACCCAAACTTGCTTAGCCGTGACCGTAGACTGCGTCAGACTCTCCATATTGACGTCGCCGCCGACTGGCACATCTGCATCGCGATTCACGAGTGAAGTGGCAGTAATGTCTCGTAGCCAAGGTAACTCTATAACTTTGTGGGCAATTTTTAATTTTTCGCAAAGTTTGCGACTGTGATCAATTTCTTGAGGGGCTGCGCGCTGGCCGTAATCGAAAGTCAGCGCTATCTTGACCGTGCCCTCTCGAGCGGCTGCATACAAGTTCACTGTCGAGTCGAGACCCGAAGACAGCAGAACTACGTGAGAATTCATTTTCGGACCAGAGAAGCACTCACTTCTTTAGCACGTTCGAGAATACGTTCACCGACTTCGAGCGCAGCAACGCGATCTTTACCGAGACGTTTTCTTTGACGAGCCAATTGGCGGAGGAGCTTCGAATATTGATCGGCCGCGATCTCAAGGAGACTGCGATCAACCAACTCTGCGAATCCGGCGCGAACAACTTTGCGAGCTTTATCGGTCAAAGAGACCGTGTGAGCTGAAAGCGATCGGCGAGCGACGGGTTTAGCCGTTGCTTTGCGCGACTTCGTTGCGGCAGGTTTCGTTTTGGTCGTTTTCTTTTTCGTCACTTTTGACTTTGTGCGTTTTGTAGTCATGACGCGGGTTTAGCACGTCTGAGCACAAAATGTAAACAAAGCATGATTTAGCGAAGCCTCATGCTTCGAATATGGCCCTGGAGCGTGCGTCGGCCCATGTAATCATTCCACTGGGGTTCAAAAAGTATATCTACTTGAGATCCTTCAGGAATTTCTTGCGGTGAATCGAACCACGGAGCCTCGAGCTGGCGCATTCCACCCTCATCGGTCAGGTAGTATTTAAACTTTTTACGCTTCAATGCTTTTAATTTTTTTACCTTCAGGTTTTTCATCAAAAACACCGGCGAATCGAAGCCCTGGCCAAACGGGCCAAGTGCTTCGTACCAGTTCATGAATTGAGGGGTGAGGTCGCTCAAAGACATCTCGGCATCATAGAATTCGTCCGAACCTTGAGTTTCGGCCAAAGACTTCATCACACCTTCGGTATGCACATCGACAAAGTATTCTCGTAACTGCATTTGCAGCTTTTCTGCGAGTTCGAGGCTGGTTTCGAAACCGGCCGCCTGCGCATGCCCACCAAATTTGTGGAGATGCTCTGAAACTCCGCCGAAAACAGTCTGCAGGTTATGGCTTTTAGGGGCACGGCCACTTCCCGTGATCACACCACTTGGTTTGACCGCACCAACCATGGCGGGCACTCCGTATTTTTTCATCAGTGCATTGGCAACAAGACTCACAACTCCCGGATGAAATTTTTCTGAATAAACCCAGATAAATTCTTTTGTCGGATTTTCTTTCAAAATTCTTTCGGCTTCGCTTTGCGCCGCCTTCTG
>JAYTDP010000092.1:0-7153 GCA_043735865.1 Bdellovibrionales bacterium | reverse complement strand
TCCTCGCCGATACGGCTGCCGCGGCAGTTCAATACGGAATGAAAGATAGTTTTTGCGCGGAGGTCACAACATCCGGACTCGATGGTTACGTAAAGGGATCGCAAATGGTCGCCGGAATTTTTGGAAGCCTCGTCGAGTTTAGTGCGCAAGCGGCTGAAAATACGAATTTGTCAGCCTCATCCGGCAGCATCGGCATGCGCCAATGGTTTTACCAATCCTGCACAGAGTTCGGCTACTGGCAGAATGTAAATCCAGATCCCGCGCTTCAAACGCGCTCACTCCGCATCAATGAAAATTATCATCGCGGAGTTTGTAAGCGGCTTTTCAATCTCAACCAGTTTGCGGACGTTGCTAAAACCAATGCGACTTATTTTGAACCGATTCAAAAAACCTCTTCGAATATTTTATTTACCAATGGATCTGAAGATCCTTGGCTGAATCTTTCGGTGAACGATATCAATGGAAACAATACGAACCTGAATAATAAGGCGTTTGTTATTATGGGTGCCGCTCATTGCGACGATCTCGGCCAGAGTAAAAAATCGGTTCCTGCTCAGAACTTGTTTGTCGATTTATCTAAGCAATGGCTGGTGAATTAGATGAAAAAATCATTTTTTGTTTTCTTACCTTTTTTCTTATTTGGCTGCGCAACTCCTAAAACTTCTCGCGACTCATCGACGTATTTGATGAATACGAATAAGCCGCAAGGTGTGCTCATGACCGAACTTGAAACAGTTTTGAAAGACAACAAATATGAGATTAAAACTTTCGACGCGCAGTCGGGGATACTTGTCACCAAGCCGCGAGCGTTTACGTACGGCGGGGATAAGTCGCGCGCGCGCCACACTGTCCAGTTGAGACAAGAGGGCGGAAGCGTTTCTTTAGGAGTGGTTTACGATTGTGAGTACGCGGATAAATCCGGCGCGAAAAGTTTTGAAACATGTGAAAAAAATGATGACGAACTTGAAGCAAAGGTAAAAAAGATCGAGTCCTCATTGGTTCGTCTAATTCGCGCCAAAGTCGACAAAGGGACTTAAATTTCGACTTCTTCAGAATCTTCGGCACTGGTCAGTGCCAACGTCTTCGGACTTTTCGACCCCAACTTCTCCAGCTGTTTCGCTTTCGTGATCACGCGCGATTGTAAGCGCGTGAGGCCCGCCTGGTATTCCTGTTGAGCTTTGTCGATGTGTTTGCCGATCGAGACGAATCCATCGACGAAATCACAGAGACGCTTGTGAAGTTCTGAGCCTGTCTCTGAAATCTTTTGTGCGTTCTCGGCGAGGCGCTCTTCAGTCCAGCCGTAACGAATAACTTTTAAGAGGCCAATGAGTGTCGGAGGCGTCGCGATGAGAACCTTCTTCTGGAGCGCGAACTCGACGATATCCGGTTCGACCTCTAAAGCCGCGTACAAAAAGCTTTCGTTCGGCAAAAACATAACGGTGAAGTCGGCGGATTCTTGCAAGTGATCGGGATAGGCACGTTTCGCTAAATCCTTGATGTGTTCTTTAATATGGCGGGCGTGGCGAACGAATTCGGCCGCTTTCTTATCGGGGTCCATTTCTTCAAGTGCGGCCATGAACGCATCGATCGGCGTCTTCGCATCGACTACTACGATTCGGCCGCCTGGCATTCTCACGGTCATGTCGGGAAATAGCTGATTCCCGTCGGTTGTCTTGCGGCTATCTTGAAAAGTGACATCCGCGAACTCCGACATGCCGGCGAGTTCGATGCAATTACGCAATTGAACTTCTCCCCAGCGGCCACGAACGTTGGGCCGCTTGAGAGCATTTTTAAGTGCATTCGTCTCATGAGAAAGTGAAAGCCCCATTTCGGCGAGCTTCTTCAGTTCATTTTCTACATTCGAATCTGTGCGCATGCGCGCTTTTTCGATCTCCTGAAGGTTCCGTTGATAGTCGGTAAGAAGAACCTTGATCGGATCGAGAGAAGAGTTGATTTCCGTCTTCTGTTTTTCTAAATCCTTTTGCGCCATCGCGGACTCTTTTTCGAGCGTTGATTTTGCCAGCTGCAAAAACTGCTCGGCATTGCCGGTCAGAGCGGACTGGGCGGTCGCACGAAACGTTTCTTGAAGTTTTTCCGTTGAGAATTGCATGGTCTCGAGGCGAGTGAGTTCATTTTGTGTCGAGAAAAGACGAATGCCAAGCCACACGCTTGTACCCAAAAAACCGAGCGCCAAAAAGGTTAAAATAATTTCGAGTGAAGTCATTGGTGACATTTATGAGCGCTCCTCTTTGAAAAGTCTAGCCGTTGCGAAACGCAAAATCGAGACGCAAACGCATTGGTCATGGCACGCAGCTTGTACTAATAGACTACGATGGATGCCCGACATCCAAGGTCATTATGGAGGCTCTCTTGTTTAAACAATCAATTCTCGCTTTAACTGCCGCACTTCTTCTCATTTCGGGGCAAGTTATGGCACAAGCGGATGCTCCAAAAGCCAAAATACTTTCGTTTTCACAGTGGAAAGATCAGCAGGTTCTCGAAGCTCAAAATCGAGTTGTTCGATTAAATAACAAGCTGACTCTTCAGAAGGCGGACGCCAAACAGGCGGTGCGTCCTCTAGAAGTTGAAATAAAAGGTGCAATTCAGGCCCTTGAAGTCGCTAGAGAATTTACTATTGAGCATTATATCGCGTCTTACGTGGCCCAATTGACCTCTTCGAAAGAGGACCTTAAGACGTTGGCGCAGATTCTGACCCCTGCCGAAATGGCCGAACTTATTTATGTTTTAGCAAATCCGAAGACTCAGGCCTCGGTTCGAAGGCCGACTCCATTCGTTTCATCTATTGCCAAATCCCCCGGCAATACTCTTTAAATCTTGTAAACCCTTGAAATAATTGTATAACCGAGGCCGTTTCAAACCTCGGATTACACCTACACCTTGACAGACATCGGCCCGAATCCATATTTGGGTCGAAATCTAAAAGTTCGTATGGGTTCGTCCGCGGTTTTCGCGTTAGAACTTATTTTTACAGGAGGTCCTAGTTTTATGGCAAAAGCCACCGTTCAAGATACGAAAGTACGTCCCCTTCATGACCGCATTCTCGTTCGTCGACTTCAAGAAGAAGAGAAAACGCAAGGCGGGATCATCATCCCCGATACCGCAAAAGAAAAGCCACAACGTGGTGAGATCGTTGCGACCGGCAAAGGCAAAATCACTGAGGACGGAAAAACTATCGCTCTTGAAGTTCGCGTCGGCGACCGCGTCCTCTTTGGTAAATATTCTGGAACAGAACTCAAGCTTAACGGCGAAGAGCTTCTCATGATGCGCGAAGAAGATATCCTCGGCGTCCTTAACTAAATTTTAAACAATAATTAACTGGAGATAAAAAATGTCTAAAGAAATTCGTTTTAGCGATGATGCTCGAAGCTTGATCCTTAAAGGGGTTAATACTCTTGCGAACGCAGTCAAAGTCACTCTCGGTCCTAAAGGCCGTAATGTTGTTATCGAAAAATCTTTCGGTGCACCTCTCATCACTAAAGACGGTGTGACGGTTGCGAAAGAAATCGACCTTGAGAACAAGTTCGAAAACATGGGCGCGCAAATGGTGAAAGAAGTCGCTTCTAAAACCAACGACGACGCCGGTGACGGAACAACGACTGCGACAGTTTTGGCTCAAGCGATCTTTCGCGAAGGTTCAAAATTTGTAACTGCAGGTCACAACCCAATGACTTTGAAACGCGGTATCGACAAAGCTGTTGATGCAATTCGCGAAGAACTTCTACGTTTGGCGAAACCAACGAAGAACCCAAAAGAAATCGCTCAAGTTGGAACAGTGTCGGCAAATAACGATTCTGAAATCGGCGAGATGATCTCTAAAGCAATGGAAAAAGTTGGTAAAGAAGGCGTGATCACTGTTGAAGAATCAAAAACAGCGATTACTGAGCTCGACGTTGTTGAAGGTATGCAATTTGATCGCGGATATTTGTCTCCGTATTTCGTAACGAATGCTGAGCGTATGGAAGCCGTTCTTGAGAACGCTTACATCTTGATCCACGACAAAAAAATCTCAAGCATGAAAGATATGGTTCCGGTTCTTGAAGGCGTTGCGCGCGCGGGCCGTCCACTTCTTATCATCTCTGAAGACGTTGAAGGCGAAGCGCTTGCAACTCTCGTTGTGAACAAACTTCGTGGCACACTTCAAATCTGCGCTGTTAAAGCTCCAGGTTTCGGTGACCGTCGCAAAGAAATGTTACAAGACATCGCGACTTTGACTGCTGGAGATGTCATCAGCGAAGACACAGGTTCAAAACTTGAACAAGCGACAATCGAAATGCTTGGTACTGCAAAACGCATCGTGATCGACAAAGACAACACCACGATCATCAGTGGCGCTGGCAAGAAGTCTGAAATCGAAGGCCGCGTGAAAATGATCCGCGCTCAAATCGAAGAAACTTCAAGCGATTACGACAAAGAAAAATTGAAAGAGCGTTTGGCGAAAATGGCTGGCGGCGTAGCTGTCATCCACGTAGGAGCTCCTTCTGAAGTTGAAATGAAAGAGAAAAAACACCGTGTTGAAGATGCATTGAATGCAACTCGCGCGGCTGTTGAAGAAGGTATCGTTGCGGGTGGCGGAACAGCCCTCCTTCGTGCTGCTCTCACTCTTTCAAAGTTGAAAGTAAACGAAGGCGAAGAGTACGGCGTGAAAATCATTCGTCGTGCTTGCGAAGAGCCTCTCCGTCAGATCGCGGCGAATGCGGGTCTTGATGGCGCAATCGTGATCGACAAGGTGATCAACAACAAAACGGCTTCATTCGGTTACAACGCATTGACTGATGAATATGAAGATCTAGTTGCAGCCGGTGTCATTGATCCGGTGAAAGTTGTTCGTTGCGCACTTGAGAACGCAGCTTCTGTTTCTTCACTCATGCTCACAACAGAGACTATGATTGCAGAAGCTCCGAAGAAAGATAGCGGCGGCGGAATGCCACAGATGCCGGGCGGACACGACATGATGTAATAATCCAGTATCCGGGATACCGTTAACAGTATCCTGGATACAGTTTGATGAGGCTGGCTTTTCGCCAGCCTTTTTTTTGCTTAAAACTGGTAGGCGACGCCGGCGGTGAGGGCCGTGTGCTTCTGGCTGGCACTTACGATCGCCGTGCCACTGAAATCGCTGATGTAGGATTCGAAGTCGACTCCGAAGCGGACCTTCAGGTTCGGGAGAATTCGTTTGTCGAGGAAGAGTCCAAACTGATTAACAGAGCTGTTGTCGCTTCCAGATGAGCCTGGGTCTTCATTGAGGGTTGGATTAAATGCGAAGAGCAAGCGAGCGCCAATGGCGTAATCGGAGGCCTCAGAAAGCGGATAGTAACCCATAAGCCCAAGTTTTAAGCCACCATAGGTCTTCGACGTAATGGAGGCGTCGATCGATTTGTCGGTGCGGAGTTCGTACGTCGAATACCCGCCAAGTACTTCGAGTTTCGGCGCCCAAGTTCCGGCCCCTAGTCGAATATTATAGCCGACAAGAAATTCGTAGCTGGCGAGATTTCGAGCAAGCGCTTTCGGTCCGCTCGTTTCGAGAATACCTTGGCGAATCATCGTGTGCAGGCTCCACTCCGGAGTCAGCCAAACTTCTCCTTCAATAATAAAAAATGGATAAACGGCGGCCTTTGAATCGACATTTGTAGTCGTCGTTCTAATATTTTCAGAGAATTGCCCAATGCCGAAACGTGCGCCGACTTCACCGAAGCGAGGCTTCTTTTGCGGCACCCATTCGGTTGGCTTATCACCGTAGCTTGATTTACCTTCGGGTCTGTCGCCCAAAACTCCTTCACCCACTTTTTCATCGGACAAGGTATCGCTATTTTGATAAGTGACAGAATCAAGACCGCCGACTTTCGCGTTCACTTGGATACTGCCGTTTTCTTTCTCTGTCACAATTCGGCCGAAGCTTAAAGTGTCATCAATTTTTAATAAGCGAATTTTACCGAGAATTTCTTTTTCTGTGCTTACGATAAAGTGAAATTTCGGATGACGATTCAATTTGATAATTTGAATGACTGAAACAACTTGATCGGGGACGACGCCGTCGCGTTTGCCGAGGTTGACGGTGACGCGTGTGCCTTGGCGGCTCATGACAATTCCATCATACGGGAGCGACTTCAAAAGCTTGCTCATGGCATCGTCAGCCTGGCGCTTGAGCCCATCGATATCGAGACGTTGGATGCCGTTTAATTCTTGTTTTGCAATTAGCTGTGCATCTTTGGTCAGAAATAAACTCATCGCAATTGAAATCCCGCTCGGGCCTTTGACCACTTTGCTTGCGATGAAAGCGTCAGCGTCGATGCTCTTGGCAATTTCTTTCGCCTGGCTCGGGCTGTCTTCAATTTCTTCGGGCGTTAAAATCGGGCCGGCCGAATTTGGCTCAGCTAATTCAAAGTGATGATTATTTTTTAACGAATCGCGGAGGTAACTTTCAATTGGGCGGGAATAAATTCCGCGCATGTTGTCGAAGACCGGAAGCAGCGCAATATTTCTTACAGTGACTAGTGAGTCTGCTTCACTGCGGTAAACAGCTTTTTCTTGAGCTTGGGCGCTGACTAGAAAAAGAAAAACACAAAGTGTTCTCAGGACTAAGGTCAACGTGCGGCGGCATTTGGTGAATCCCATAGTTAAGTGTCCTGTTTTCATGGTGATTAAGTCAATTCTCATCAAGTGAAATCGCGACCTGTCCGACAGGTTATTTGTGAAAATTATCTCTCGATTTGCGCTCTTATTTTCAGTTCTCTATTTTGCGGTTCGTACATTCGCTGACGTGAATCCAGCCTCGGCACTCTTACTTAAGTCGACTAGTGCCGCAGTTGCATCAGGTTCAGCAGATGCAGCACCTGAAGTAAATATGGAATCAGGTCGCTATGTCATCAAGTCCGAGACAAAAGTCGTGGCGAGCGAGACCGTTGAAGAAGCAGCGGCTCCGGTGGTCGCAACCAAGCCCGTCGCTAAAAAGCCCGTAAAAAAAGCGGAAGCGGTAAAAGTGCCAGTTGCGGTGGTTGATCCGAAGGCTCCGATCACCGAAGAAAATTTTGTTCAACGACTACAGAATGTTTTTTTGGGCGAGCAAGATGAAACTCTTCGTTATCGTGAGTCACTCCATCCCGACGATCGCAGACAGAATCTGGTGGAAGTGCAA
>JAYTDP010000091.1:0-3363 GCA_043735865.1 Bdellovibrionales bacterium | reverse complement strand
TCTTTCGCCGCTTTTTTTAGTCCATCGGCTGCGCGCTGTACGCGTGAGCGATAACGGCGAAGGCGGGACAGTTCTCCCATTTCACTTTGAAATTGCTTTAGCAACTGCGATTCTTTATTTTGCGAAGCCGCGTAGAGTTCACCATAGCGGATTTCAAGCATTCGAATTTGTTCGCGAAGGGCGACGTATTCTGTCTCTTCACGGTCTTTTCGCTCGTAAAGCGAACGGCTTTTTTCTTTTAAGACGAGAAGCTGATCATTCAAATTCTCATATTGAGATCGGTATTGCTCCGATTCGAGACGTGCGTCCGATAATTTTTCTTCGATCAGCGCGACTCGACGAAGAGCAACGGCTAGACGAGACATTAAGTCGTCGTTCTGAGAAATGAGCGCATCCACAACACCGGATTTTACGATATGAGATGGAACCTGACTGAGATCAAGCCGGTCGGGCACTTGATTGGGGAGGGGAACTCCCTCGAGTTTCCATTCATCATTAAAATCCATACCCGTCATTTGGGCTTGGAAAGATCCTTCTTTCATTGTCACCACTCCTTGGCTTCACTCAAAGTGTTTCAGAAAAATACACTTTCTGTCAAAAATCTGACCCAATGGCGGTGCGTTAAGGTTAAACCTGGACCTAAGTCAGCCGATGAGTAGCTATGGGAAAAGCAGAATCGACCGCTCTACAAATACAAACAGGCCGAGTGGATTACGCTCAGCTTGAAAAAGAAAAAGCGATTATTCTTCAGCGCACCATCCAATCTCGATTGGCCAAACAGTCACTCGGTAAGATGGATAGTCTTCGCCACACAATTTTAAAAAGTGTCGTGGTGAGCGATTACGAAAGCGCCGAAAGAGATTTAGTGCGATTTATCGCGCTAAAAGCCCATTATCCGACATTCAAAATTCGCACTGTACAGCATTTCCAGCACACTTCAGAATTGCTCAACGCAATCCGTGCTAAACGCAATTTCCCGGGTCTTGCTTCGATGACGGTCGCACGCCAACAAGAAATGCTTGATAATGTCTCTGGGCACTTTGACGAATTAAAATCGACTCTCAGACATATTGAGCGCGTCGCAAAAGATTGCGCTCTCGAGGATCTACGCTCGACGGCCTGGGCGCTGCGTACTGTGTGCTACACGGTTATTGCCGTGGTGGGCGTGGCCTTCTTGGTCGATTTCAATCAGTCTCTCGGGCAGCCAATGATAGCCGTCTACGACGGCTTGACAAACTCATTATGGAAAATGTTCGAGCACTTTATTTAATCGTTTCGTGCACGGCTTCTAAAACCGGGATGAGCTGTCCGGCCGTTAACTTCTTTCCATTCACAAAAATAGTGGGCGTGCTCGACACTCCGGCCTTTTCGGCCATCGCACTTATATTTTTCAAGCGCTCGTGAGTGGCATCCGAAGCCATGCATGTTTTAAGTGTTTCCGTGTTGATTCCGATAGATCCGGCCAAGTCTGAAACCTTCGCGCTTACTTTTTCCGCATCCATTGTGACGATTTCATCTTGGGCGGCAAATAAAGCGTCATGCATGGCCCAGCCCTTGTCCTGCTCATTCGCACACATGACGGATTTATGAAGCACACACGAAATGCATGATTTTGAATCGGCGGCCTTCTCAGGAACTTTTTCGAGAGGAAATGTATAGAAGTGGAGTTCGACATCGGGACGAGTTTTAATAAATGATTTAAGTGATGGGGCTGCGTCCCGACAGTGGTGGCATCTGAAATCGGCAAACTCAGAAATAACCATTTTGGCATTGGACTTGTTATTCGCCTGTGATCCGCCACTCGTCAGCACGGGCGGCAAATCAAAAGTGAATGGAGTCGCAACCTGCCAAGCTTGAGTAAAAAGTTTCGATTGCCTGACAATGGCTTCAGTTTGCGGACTATGAGTCGCCGAAAGGTGCAATAAAATAACGATGACAGGAATAGCGGCCAAAAGCCCAAGGTAGAATTTCGACTCGCCAAAAAGTGCCGCGGCATCTTCGCCCGCGCTCGATTCGAAATCGTCGCTATCACTCCAGATGAATGCAAACGTGAGAAATGAGAGCAAATAGGTCGCCATACAAAATAAACAGAAAATGCTCATAAGGGCGGCTGAGATTCCCCCCATAATAATCGATGCGCCGGCAATGAGACCAGAGAGCCAAAGCGCGTATCGGTTAATACGTGAGATGTTATCTGTCCATCCCACGATCCATCCGAGCAGCAGAATCGCCAGGACGCCGTTCGCTACTGCGCCCCACAGCGCAATGGGGATACCGAAAACTGCCGAGTACTTGCTGGCCGCAACCGCATCACAATTAAAAGTTGCATTGATATTGCAGACGCTTTCGCCGCTCGGAACTCCGTAGTTGAGATCGTAATGATGGAAAGTCAGGTAGGTGTGAAAGCCGATCGAAACAAGTACGAGCAGGAATGCGACTTTCAATTTCATAAATACTCCAAAATTCTGGTCAAACGACATATCTTTGGCTTAGGCTTTTAAATTAAGCTTGAGGCAACAGGGGAACAACAACTTTGTGGTATTTTCAAAAAAAAGGTCGGACTGAAGGTCCGATTCCAGAACCCACTTTGCATCTTGCCATTCAAAAAGGCGAGATCGGCGCTCTCGATTTGCTTTTCAAAGAGGGCGATTCCCGCTGGCGTTCGGCTTACGAATACGACGCACTCCAAAAATATTTTAGTGAACGGGCGGGCGGCGCCAAAGAAGACCATTGGATTATTCTCTCTCGGGTAAAAGGGACTAAGGATAACAAGCAAAAGGGCCCGTACCGCACCTCTGAAGTAAAAATGAAACTGCAAGCCGGAGAAATTAAGTATACCGACTACGCTTGGAAGCAGGGAATGAAAGAATGGTACCGAATTACAGCTCTCGAAATATTTCATGGCGAAGACCGCGCGATCAATCAAAACGAAATGATAAGCAAGGCCCCTGACCTGCCCGATGAAGACCTGCTTCAAAAGGTGGAAGTTCTAGAGAGAACCAAGGTTCCCGCGCCCGAAAATCGCCCGCCAGAAGCGCAAGGCCCAGACCTCACAAAAGTGAAACCAAAAAACGAAAGATCAACGGCGCCGGTAAAATCCCGCTCGAAATCAAGCCCAAAAAAAAACGAAGCCCCGGTTTCAGGGCGAAGCCTCAGTTTATGGGATCGCTTTCAAGAGATGAGTCCTTCGAAGAAATGGCTTGTGGGTGCAGCATGCATCGCACTTGCAGTGCTGATTGCTTTCGGCTCGCTGTTTTTCGCGTCCTACCAGGATCATCGGCAGCTTCTTGCGCAAGTGGCCCAAAAAATAAGGCCTTCGCGGCCCTTAACAACAGCACCAGATTTAGAACCTGTGCCCGCGCC
>JAYTDP010000090.1:0-2863 GCA_043735865.1 Bdellovibrionales bacterium | reverse complement strand
TATTTATGGTTTTATGGTCGGATTTAAGCATTTCATTCAAGGCAGCGAGGCCGATTCCTCACTCATTTCAGAATAATTCATAAAGGCGTTGACCTCGTCTGTGACCGTCTGCGACAGGTTAGGTATGCAGTCCCGCGATATTGTTTTAAGCACTCTCAATTCGACTTATCAGCATGCGGCTTTCGGCCTGCGGTACCTGCTCGCAAATCTCGGCGAGTTACAATCTCGCGCGGTCATCAAAGAATTTACGATTAAATCGAATACTCGTGAAGCCGCCGAAGAAATTTTGGCTCTCAATCCAAAAATTGTCGGTATCGGCGTCTACATCTGGAACGCGAGCGAATCCCTCGAACTCGTCCAAATATTAAAAAAAGTGAATCCTAATTTATGCGTGGTTCTCGGCGGCCCTGAGGTTTCTTACGAAACTGAAAAACAGATGATTTGTCAGGCGGCGGATTTCGTGGTGAAGGGCGAAGGTGACTTTGCGTTTCGAGAGTTGTGCCTGCAGATACTGAGTGGAACATCGCCGGACAAAAAATTTATCCCTGCTGTGCTTCCAGATATTTCGTCATTGGTCATGCCGTACGAGCTTTATTCGGATGAAGACGTTAAAAATCGCATTGTGTACGTCGAGGCGTCACGGGGGTGCCCGTACAAGTGCGAGTATTGTCTGTCGTCGCTGGATAAAAGCGTTCGTAATTTTCCGATCGAGTCATTTTTAAATAAAATGCAAGCGCTCATTGATCGTGGAGTGAAGCAGTTCAAATTTATTGATCGTACTTTTAATCTGAGTCCGAAGATTTCAACTCAGATATTGGAGTTCTTCTTAAAAAATAGAGAGCGCGGTTTGTTTCTGCATTTTGAAATGGTTCCCGACCGCTTGCCGCAAGAGTTGCGCGACCTCATTCAGAAATTCCCGGCCGGGACAATGCAATTTGAGATCGGCATTCAGACGTTTAACCCGGAAGTGTCGAAACATGTTTCGCGCAAAAATGATTTATCGAAAGTCGAAGAAAATTTCAGGTTCTTGCGGGAGCAAACGAAGGTTCACACTCACGCCGATCTGATTGTTGGATTGCCCGGCGAAACTCTCGAGAGTTTTGCTCATGGGTTTGACCAGCTTTACAAATATCGCCCGCATGAGATTCAGGTGGGCCTTTTAAAGCGACTTAAAGGGACGCCCATTATTCGGCACGATCAAGAATTTCAAATGGTGTATCAAGACCATCCCCCATTCCAAATTTTGCAGACTAAATCTATCTTATTTTCTGAAGTACAAACCATGGTGCGCTTTTCAAAATTTTGGGATTTATACGCTAACAGCGGGCATTTTCCGAACACCTTGCCACTCTTAATCGTGAGCGATGGTTCGCCCTTTGCTCAATTCATGCGATTCGTCGAGTTTCTAAACCGGCGCTACCCGGGCGCTCAGCACGGCATTTCTTTGCTGAGCTTAAGTGAATCCCTGCACGACTATTTATTAGAATCGGGGCGAGCGCTGGACTCTGTTCAGGAGGCATTGCGTTCAGACTATTGTCGCGACGGATTGAGGTCCCTGCCGAAATTCTTATTTCGGGACGCCCCCGACGGCCGCCGGCTGGCTTCTACGCGCTTAGTGAACAGTCATATCCCAGCGCGCCAACGTAACCATTTGAATTAGCCTCACTTAAATGAAGAAAAAATCATATCCGTCCCATCTTCGAGACAGGATCGACTGTTATTCTGGGAACGTAACAAAGCGAATAACCGCAACTACAAGGAGAAAACTATGAAATCTATGTCAATGGCTACTCTCGTTCTTATGCTCGGCTCTATGGCTTTTGCTCAAGGTACGCCTGCGGCGAAACCAGAAGCAGCACCGGCAATGAAAAAAGTGTCTTACAAAGAAGCTAAAAAAGAGTGCAAATCAGAAAACAAAGCTCTTAAAGGTGCAGACCTCAAAAAATGCATCGACGGCAAACAAGGTAAATAAGTCCTAGCCTATTTTCTTTTAATACCCCTCCTTGGGCGCCAGTCTGTGCGGGACTGGCGCCCGTTTTTATTTGGACGACCGTCAAGTTCGAGAATAGAGTTTGAAACAATGAAGCTCTTAATCGTAGAAGATGACCTCCGGGTCTCAGAATATCTCGAGCAATCTCTTTCACGCGAGAACTACTCGGTCACGGTCTGTCATTCGGTCAGCGATCTCGAAACGCTTCTAGAATTGCGCGATTCTGAAATTGAACTGGTCATCCTCGATCGCATGTTGGGTCGCGAAGACGGCGCAAGCGCTATTAAGAAAATAAAAAGCAAATTTCCGAAGTCAGGCATCTTAGTTTTATCTTCACTTGATATGGCTTCAGAGAAAGCCCGTATTCTCGATATGGGCGCTGACGATTATTTGGCAAAACCATTCTCGCTCGACGAACTCTCGGCGCGACTTCGATTGGTGCAACGGCGCCGGAACGCGCCCAGTGAAGACTCCACTTTTCGACAGCTTGGAGATCTCTCGATCAACTTGCGAACTCAGCAAGTCATGGTGAAGAAATTGAAAATCGATCTCACTAAAAAAGAATTTCAGGTTTTGTGCCTCTTAATTGAAAATCCAGGGCGCGTCTTTACCCGGTTTCAATTACTCGATCAGGTTTGGCAGATCGAAACGCTCGGGGAATCGAATGTGGTCGAGTCGACAATTAAAAATATTCGAAAAAAACTAGAAGAGGCTGAATGCGCGGCCAAAATCGAAAGTAAGCGAAATGTAGGGTATTGGATTGAGGCGTAGTTTTATCATCACGATTTTTTCGACGATCGCCGCGGCTATCTTAATTGTCAGTGTGCTGCAATATTCATTCTTCGAACACGAGCGCAGGCGTTTGATCGATCG
>JAYTDP010000089.1:0-2697 GCA_043735865.1 Bdellovibrionales bacterium | reverse complement strand
CCAACCCGATTCACCGCCACGGGAGCTCGTCCCGCGAACCGCCACACCAAAATGTCCTCGGGTATGGCCAAATAAAGGGATCATCAAAATGTCGTCGCCGGAGCCAGCTAGCGGCCGCACACCTTTAAAGCCGAACCAATCTTCACCTGAATGTTCGGCGGCCGTTAAGTCTTGCAGCTGCCACCGTGTCGTTCCGGGTTTAAAGAAATTGTAGCGAAAGCGTTCGGCGATCCGCCGCGGACGAACCGCAATGCCATATTCCTCGCGGCTCGTGTGGACAATAGCTGACGGAAAATCAACGATTCCGCTCGCATGATCAATGTCGAGGTGCGTGGGAATAATGTGGCGAACATCTGATAACGAATATCCTAGTTTCTGCACTTGGTTGACGGCCGCATCCTCTTCGCGAGGCTGCAAATTCAAAATGTGATTGATTAGCCCCATTTCAGAAGGCCGACGCAAAGTCGACAAAGCCAATCCAGTATCGATCAAGACGAGACCATCAGAAGTTTCGACAAGCAGACAATGGCAAATTGCAGTTTTTGAAAGTGAGTTGGGAAGTATTTTTCCACCCACCGGGCACATCGTGCTGCAGTTCAGGTGGTGGACCTTCATTTTCTTTTGCCAGCAGGCGCGTCTTTTGCCGCGGCGACGCGGCCTTGGTATCGGGCCGCACGGCCCTTTGCGCCCTCAGCGCCTTTTTTGCGTTCGAACTTTGTCGGCTTCTTATCTTCGGTCAAATTTGGCCGACGCGGTTTTGCGTATCGCGATTTGCGAGCATCCCGGCGGGCCGCATCTTCATCCGACAAAAATAAACGCGCCAGATCCTTCGGCCCGAGCAAGCGATACTCTCCACGATTCATGTCGCCCATCGAAAGGCGACCGATGCCGACGCGCTGAAGTTTGATAACGTCGAAGCCGATCTTCTCGAACATGTTGCGGACTTGGCGATTACGGCCTTCATCAATAATAATTTTGATCCAATCGAATTGATCGCCACCACGATTGGTTAATCGCTCGACGAGAATTGCGCGAGCTTTACCGCCAATAATTGTGACTCCATCAATCAGTTTTTCTAGATCTTCATCGGTCGGATGACCACTCACTTTCGCCATGTAGGTTTTTGGGATTGCATATCGGGGATGCATGATTTTATTCGCGAAGTCGCCGTCATTCGTCATGATCAGCATGCCTTCAGAATCCCAGTCGAGACGACCCACTGGATACACTCGCATTGCTAGATCTTGAACATACTCGGCGACAGTGGGGCGACCTTCAGGGTCGCTCAAAGTTGTCATCACTTGTGGAGGCTTGTTCAAAAGCAAATACACTTTCTCTTCGACTTGTTTGATCGCCTTACCCTGAACCGTAATGTGGTCTTGTTGGGGGTCGACTTTGACTCCCATATCTTGAACTTTTTTGCCATTGACCGTGACTTTGCCGGTCTCGATTAAAAAGTCAGCCTTGCGACGACTTGTGACGCCTGACTGAGAGATGAATTTATTGAGTCTTACAAGTCCTGGGCCTGCGCGCTTCTGCTTTTTATCCATGAATCGGGGGTACCTTTGTGCTGTTTACCTAAATGGTATTGCACGGTAGATACCAGCGAGAATAGCAGTCTGTCATTAGGATACAGGTCCCTGAGGGCGGCCTCACCCTTGCGAACGAGTTCAGCCGCAATCATTTCACGGTCAGGATGATAAGATTTCATTAAGTTCACGGCTTTTTCGAGCTGCTCGACGAGGTGGCCGTAGTCTTGATCGGTGACCGGATTTATATAATGGCGCTCATATTTTTTCAGCGCTTGGAAGAGCTCCCACTGTTGTTGAACCGGCCCAAGCAAATTTTCGACCTTCGCGAACGTATGCCCTTGGATCACGTATCCCGTCACTTTGCCGCTCGTGATTCTAAAAACCGCAGTACGAGTCATCGAAATATTTAAAATCTGGTCGGTTTGGTTGCTGAGTTCATAGTCGCCGTCGTAAACTAAGCGGGTCATCGGGCGGACGAGGCGAATTTCAGCTTGATCGATAAATGCGGTTTTTGACTTTGTTTCGACAACTAAGCCAGCTGCCGGGTTCAGGCGCAGGCGCAACACCTCATTATTTTCGAACGGAATATGACGGACGACTTCGCCTTTTTCTTCGAGAGCTTGTTGCTCGCGCGAAAGAAGGGTTTCAAAATCAGACGCCATCTCGATTTGCACCCATTGAACTTCATCGGCGTGAACTAAAGCTGAGATATCGAAGCCAACCGAATGTCGATTTGCCAACGTCACTAAATCCGCGCGTAAAACCTGAGCGAGTTCGGCGCGGTTAGTTTGCCAATGTTGGATAGTCATCGCGCGATCATAAAAAGCGTCGAGATGATTTGGGCTAAACTCTGCTTCTATATTTAAAAAATTTTTGAGAAAATGATAGAAGGCGAGGCGCGCCGGATTTTTCTGTGGCTCGAGAGTAAGAATAAGGCTTGCGACTTGGCCGACTGTTAACATCTAATATACGGTAGATTGATTTGTTTCGACTCGTAAAGGAAAAAGTGAAATATGCCACGTGAATTGAATCCCGATTTATTTGGAATGCGCAAGATGACAGCGACGGTGGGCTTACCTCCTACAGACATGCCATCTCTCTCACCGAGGCCGCCAGAGCAGATCGAGACGACCGAGGCATTCCGTCGCAAGATTCGTGACCTCGA
>JAYTDP010000088.1:0-6392 GCA_043735865.1 Bdellovibrionales bacterium | reverse complement strand
CCAAATTTCTTGAACGGCCTGAGCTAAAACGTGAGCGGCCGAATGGCGAATAACATCGTTCGCGTCGGCGTCCTTTAAAGTGACAAGTTTTAATTTTGTGCCGTCTTTTAGCTTCAAGCGGACATCTTGAACGTCTTTTTCTTCATTGATTTTGCAGCCGACAGTATCTTTCGCTAAACGCGGTCCGATTGACATCGCAACTTCAAGAGCCGTCGGCTCATGATCAAACGTCTTAACAGAATTATCTGGGAGGAAAATGCGAACTTCAGGCATTAGAATGAGAGCGACATCAACATAGACTTCAATTGATACCGCAGGGTCTGGCGGCTGTCAATTTTGAGGCGCCCGAGGTCAATTTAAACTCAGGTGTTGGATTTGAGGGTTTAGGACCTGCAGAACCTTAATAAACCACGTGGTGATGCAGGGACTCTTCAATGCGGGGATCTTTTAGTGGGATCAAGCTATGGGTACTTAGAAATCGAGTCACTGCGAACAAGAAGGTGCCTAAAAATCCAAGGAATATTGCAACTTCACCGATTGAGAATTGAACTTCATCTCCGTAAAACACCGGATAAGAAAGCCAGTAAATATCGACATACTGCATAACAAGAACGAGACATGCTACTGCCGCTAAATGAGCATGATTACGTTTCGCCCAGCGTGGCAACAAAGCCAAAAATGGAACGATAAATTTTCCGATCAGTAACAAAAGTGAAACGTAAAGCCAGCTATTCTCAGTGCGCGTAATAATAAAGAACGTTTCTTCAGGTAAATTCGCGTACCAAATGAGCATGTACTGGGAGAATGCGATGTAAGCCCAAAATACCGTAAAGGCGAACATATATTTACCGAGATCATGTAAGTGATCGTCGGTGACCATATTGCCGAGAAGATTCTTCTTTTTTAAATAGAGAATAGTCAAAATCATGAATGCCATGGTGGATTGAAACATTCCCGCAAAAGCGTAAACCCCAAAAATTGTCGAGAACCAGAGCGGATTAAGGCTCATCAACAAATCGACGGCGAAAAATGAATATGAAAGTGCGAAAAACAATATAAACGCAATCGAACGACCGACCGATTTATTTGTGATCTCTTCGCTCCCCGTCTTGTCTTGCTCGATGGAGCCACCGACGAGCATTTTCTTAAACAACAGCCAGCCGCCGAAAAACACGAGCAGTCGAATCAAGAAAAACGTGATGTTCAAATAACCCGTTTTGCCCATTAATATTTCGTCTTGGGCGACGGCTTTTTCGTCCATCCAAATATAGAGGTGTTTCGCACCAATGAGCATGACACCAGTTAATACGGCTCCGTACGGAAGAAATGAAGTGAAGGCCTCGCAGATCCGTCGGACATTTACGCTCCATCCTGCTTTGGTCACGTGCTGAAGGGCGGTAAAGAACAGCCCTCCGAGAGCGAGTGTCAGAAAATAGAAAAGGGAGACGAGAAAAGCAAGCCATGCCCGCTGCTGATTATTAATCATCATCACCGCAAACCCGATGAGGCCGATAAATATTCCGACGGTATAAACCGTTTTCATTCGGCTCGACACGACATATTGCCCTGGATTTACTGCTGCTGACGATGTTCCCATATGACTTCCTTTTGAGCTATTTCAAAGTTCTAACGTAACTTACGATCGCCCAGCGATCTTCTGCATTTTGCACCTGGGTCCCGTACGGCCCCATGACACCTTGACCATTGGTGATGATGTAATAGATGCGCCCGTCTTTAAACGCTTTCACCTTGTCACTCACAAGAGGAGGAATGAGCGGAATGTAAGGCTTCAGCTTACTATCTTCAGCGGCATGCCCGCTCGTGCCGTGGCAAAGAGCGCAGTAAATTTCGAATTTGGCTTTGCCTCTCGCAATGACTTTTTCGTCATTCATGTCGAGCGGACTTTTCAAATTGTTTTCGGCCTGAATAGGATCAGAATATTTTTCTGCGGCATAACCCCGCGGCACGGTGTGTGCGGGTGGAACCCGATTTCCAGGTTCGTTACGAAGTTTATCGTAATCCTGAGACTTGACCGAAACTTGATCCATCATATCCTGGATAAGCTCGATAGTCGGAGTGTTTTTTCCGCCGCTGCATCCAAGGACAAAGAGTGGAAGAAGAGCGAACACGAAACGGATCGGTTTTATTTTTTTCATCTTAAAACTCCGTCTTTCTGACGTCACTTGCACCGAGCGAACGAAACAGAGATTCGAGTTTTGCATGGTCGTAACCTTGAGCTCCCTGCGGAATGAAAAGAGCAAACTTGTGCGACGTTAAGTCGGCGTCGATAATGGGCGGATCGATTTTCGGCAGCCCATTCAAAATAATCATCGCGCCGACCGAGCTAAGGGCTGCAAAGAGAATTGTGCATTCAAAAATGACCGGAATGAAGGCCGCGAGCGACCACATCGGCTTACCGCCGACGTTGATTGGCCAGTCGACAGCACTTGTCCACCACGTAAACCAAAGCCCGAAAAGGAAACCCGCAGTTCCGGCAGCAAAGGCGATGTAAGGGATAAATGACCTAGGAATTCCGATGGCATCGTCAATTCCGTGAAGCGGGTAAGGACTGATCGCTTCGAGCTTAGTGAAGCCAGCTTTGTAAGTTTGGCGAGCCGCTTCAACGAAAGAATGTTCTTCAAGCCAAATACCCGCGATACCGGGAGTTCCTTTGGCACGAACGGCGCTTTCAATACGCGTAATTAAGTCAGCCATTTAGTACGCCCTTTCACAGGATCTTTCCCGACATTTAAAATCGGTTTTATTTCGGCCATCGATATAGCCGGGATCGCGCGCAGATAGAGGAGGAAGATAAAGAAAAACATTCCGAAGGAACCAAAAAGAACGCTTAAATCCGCCCAAGTCGGATGCCACATGCCCCAGTTCGCCGGTAAGAAATCGCGATGAAGCGACGTGATCACGATCACGAAACGCTCATACCACATCCCGACATTCACGAAGATCGAAATCACAAACATCGCCGGGATATTGGTTCGAATTTTCTTCATCCAGAATAGCTGCGGGATAAATACGTTACATGTGACCATGATCCAATACGACCAACCATAAGGCCCGAATGCGCGGTTATAAAAAATGTATTGTTCGTATTTCGAACCCGAGTACCACGCGACGAAAAATTCAGAGCCGTACGCATAACCAACCATCAGGCCCGTCGCCATTATGATCTTATTCATGTTCTCCATATGGTGGAGAGTCACGTAATCGCGGAAGTTCGGAATGAACTCACGAAGTAAACACATGATCGTTACGACCATGCCAAAGCCCGAAAAAATCGCGCCGGCAACGAAATACGGAGGGAAAATCGTGGTATGCCAACCTGGCAATAGCGAGGTCGCGAAATCGAACGAGACGATTGAGTGAACCGACAACACGAGCGGAGTCGAAATACCCGCCAGTAACATGTAAATCATTTCGTAATGATTCCAGTTGCGAGCAGTCCCGCGCCAGCCCAGAGAGAGCGCGCCGTAAATCCGTTTGCGCCAAACATTTTTTGCGCGATCACGAATCGTTGCGAAGTCCGGAACAATTCCGACGTACCAAAACACAATCGAAACCGTCGCGTAAGTTGAAACGGCAAAAACGTCCCACACGAGTGGAGATCGGAAATTCACCCAAAGCGGCCCGCGCTGGTTTGGGTATGGCAAAAGCCAGTACGCAAACCACGGACGACCGGTATGGAGAACTGGGAATGTCCCTGCGACCATGACTGCGAAAACTGTCATTGCTTCAGCAGTACGCGCAATACCCATCCGCCACTTTTGTCTGAACAGAAACAGAACAGCCGAAATCAATGTTCCAGCGTGTCCGATACCAATCCAGAATACGAAAGTGATGATATCTGTACCCCAACCTACCGGATGGTTAATACCCTGAAGACCCATACCGACAGAGACGATAATCCCCTGAGCAATGATGTAAACGAGGAATAAACTTTTCGCCGATAACAAGAGCGCAAAATATTTGCTTCCCGGTTTTGTTTCGACAATACGGCAAATGTCATCGCTCACATCTTTTAGCGTCTTGTTTCCTAATACTAATGGTTCGCGCGAAATCATTGGTGCGCCCCTTCCTTCACGTGTCGCTCAGGATGTGCAGCATCGTGACCTTCATCAGGTACTGGGCCGTGATGCTTCTGCTCTTTGAGAGCATGGGTGTTGCGGATCTTCGACTGGTATTTGACTGCCGGTTGAGTATTGAGCTCTTCAAGCAAAGCGTACGTGCGCACTTCTTTAAATGCTTTGGAAACCATGCTCTCGGGATTATTCATATCTCCGAATACAATCGCGCCTGTCGGACACGAAGCTTGGCAAGCGGTTACGATTTCACCATCGCGGATCTTACGGTCTTCGAGTTTTGCTTTTGATTTCGCGGCCTGGATTTTGTGCGTACAGAAACTACACTTTTCCATAACCCCTCGCGCCCGAACGGTGACGTCTGGATTCAGCGCAAGATGCCGTGGAGATGGAATTTCTTTAATGTAATTGAACCAGTTAAAACGGCGCACTTTGTACGGACAGTTGTTCGAGCAATAACGAGTTCCAACGCAACGATTGTAAATCATATCGTTGGTTCCTTCGGCACTGTGAACGGTAGCTAATACCGGGCAAACGGTTTCGCATGGAGCATTATCACAATGCATGCACGGAACTGGCTGGAAGACTGTATCCGGGTTCGACGGATCGCCAACGTAGTAACGGTCGATACGTAACCAATGCATTTCGCGGCCGTTGATAACGTGTTTCTTACCTACGGTCGGAATGTTATTTTCCGATTGGCAGGCGATCATGCACGCCGAACATCCGGTGCAGACATTCAGGTCAATGGCCATGCCCCATTTGTAACCCTCGTATTTATGTCCCGACCACGCACTGAAAATTTTGTGACGGTGGATATTGGCGTTCGGATCCTTTTTGTAGTCAGCCAAAGTCGCTTCGACAACGATTTGACGGCCTTCCATTGAGTTATGTCCGGCAACATTTGCCAGCGGAATACTTGTCAAAGTTTTCGTGAAGCTAGCCGTGAGACCACGGTTTTGAATTTGTTTACCGTCGTAGCTTGCAAGTTCATACGCATTGACGCCAACGTTATTCGCAACTCGTCCGCCGGCCACGCGACCGTAACCGACAGCAAGCCCGAGCGCCTGATCGTGCTGACCCGGCTGAATATGAACCGGAACAGCGAGGGTCTTGTCGCCCACTTTCAGATTTACAACTTGTCCTTGGCTAAGACCTTTTTCGTCTGCGACTTTGGGTGATACAGTTAAATAATTATCCCAGCAAAGTTTCGTCACCGGGTCCGGGAATTCTTGAAGCCATGGTACGTTTGCAAGAGTTCCGTCGCGCAAACCGACTGTTGGATAAAGAACAAGTTCGAAATCGCTACGAGGCTGCAGTTCGCGTTTCAATAATCCAGAAGCCGAACCCGAAACGCTACGTGCGCCTCCGCTCGTACCGCCACCAAGCGCTGTGATACCAGCTTGTAGAAGCTGATTCCAACCATCTTCACCAGAAGCCCCACGACTTGCAGCTGTGAGACGAACGTAATCGTACCAATTATCAGCCTTTGCCGATTTGCCGGCACCTTTCATCCAAACAAGAAGTGATTCGCCGAATGCGCGAGTTGTTCCCATCGGCTGAATAGTTGGTTGCTGAATTGTGTACGAACCCGGTCGGCCTTCGCTATCCCCCCATGATTCCATCGTGTGATGATCGGGAATAAGATACTCACAATTGCGCCCAGTTTCGTCATGGTGAGTGCCGGTGTAAATCGCCATCTCAACGCCACGTACGGCCTCGAGAATTCCCGTCGCCGCTGGCGCCGAGTAAGCCGGATTTACGTTGTAAACAATAAGTGTTTTTATTTTTTTCGATTTTACATCGTCGACAAGTGCTTTCAATTGATCAATTGAACCTTGGAAGCCATTGTAAGCTCCGCCGTGGTCGATCGTAGTGCCGTCGTTGCCCAATGCTGAGTTCAACATGTTGGCGGCGATTTGCGCGCGTAAATCTTCGCCCGCGATCACAATGCTGTTTCCTCGATTTGCCTGTAAGTCATTGGCGATTTGGGTAAAGACGTCTGCCGCAATACCAAGTTCGGCGGCAATGTCAGCGTACTGCTTCGTGTTTTCATCAGGATGAATCTGATGCAGAAGCCCCATAAGAACGTCCGCTGCTTGGCTCGGTCGAATGCGAACGCGATAATCGGCGTTGGCACCAGTCAGACTCAATAGAGATTCAAAGACGACAAGTTTATTCATGTTGTCGTCTGCTTTTCGGCCTTGAGAGAAGGCGCGCATGTTTTCGACCGGCGCAATGTAGGTACCTAAAAAGTCCGCTTCAACCGAAAGTATATATTTCGCTTTATCGAAACGA
>JAYTDP010000087.1:0-8171 GCA_043735865.1 Bdellovibrionales bacterium | reverse complement strand
TATCCAATTGGACTCATGTCTAAAAATAAAAAAACCCGCTTCAAAGAGCGGGTTTTTTTATTTGAAGCGATCGCCTCAAATCTGAAAATTAAAACGTTGGGTTTGCGTTGTTGCCGCTCACTACGTTTGCAAGATCGTCTGCGTTTTGTAGCATAAGTTCACCGTATAAAAGGCCTTCAGAACGTCTTTGATGAGCATAAAGGCTGTTCAAAAACATATTAACTGGCTTTTTCGCAAGACCCGGAACCGGAGCCAATTTAACTCCTAATTTTACGGCCAAAATCATCCAGCGAGTATTGCCGACTGACGTTGGTTTTGTAAGGTCAACCGCAAGTGAAGATTTTTTCGAGAACTTGAATTTTGATACCATGATGTTGCGAACTTTTTGACCTTCTTGAATGAAGCAAGATTGTGCGTAAGTCGCAGAAGTTGTCTTGCACTTTTTCATCCATTTCGCCGTTTCGTTATCGCCGAAAGTCGCCCAAGCTTTTACAGCTTTTTGCCGTTTTGGAATATTCCAAAGGTCGAGACGTGAATAGAAGACGGAAGAGCGAATACCAGTGGCATCAGCGGCTGAATATCCACCGTCAGCATGATCAAGTTGTGCTAATACTGCATTTTGGAAGAATTCGCGGCGTGCGACTAATGCATCCATATATTCTTCAACCAGAAACTCAAACACAGAATAAGCTGGTGATACGCCGAGTACCTTGCCGGCCTGACCTAGTATTTGTGATACGACTTCCACCAGGATTTTTTCGCCATCGAAGGCTCCCGGGTGTCCTGGAGATGCAAGGACATGAAAGAGTTGTTGATGATTTAGTGTGCGAACCGCTTTTACGAACTCTTCGTTCATTTTTTTGCGATCGGCAGGAGCGATATCTGATTTAGACGAAAGGAACGCCTTCGCATCTTCAAGGGCTTGCTGCTCGTCCTTTTTTAGTTTCTTCGCGCCTTCGAATGCATCACCTTTATAAGTGGCGACTTGATCGATTCCTGATGTGAGGCCATCAAGAAAGACCTGTGCTTCTTGGCCGTCCACAGCTTTCTGATCGACGAGTACGATTGTGTCCACTGATCCATCAGCATTACGATTGACCTGGATTGGAAGTTGTCCGGCGAATACCGGCATCGCGAAAAAAGTTGCGATGATTGCTAGTTTCAATGTTTTCATAAGGTGCCCTTCGTTAATGACGTTTATCAATGTTGACGTAGGCTTTACGGCGTAAAGCCTTCACGCAAAAAGTCCGGATCTTTTAACTCCAGCCGTTTGCCGTATGAATTCTGTGATATTCGAAAGATTCTGGACGTTTACTAGGCCTAAGAGAGCGCTCACAAAGAGTGTCACTGTGTTTTGGACCTGTACGGTGAGAGCACTGTCAGATCAAACCTATTGCTTAGGACATTGGACCAAATCCTGTATATAAACCCGTTAATGCACGTATCCGCGAAAACAACCTCATTTGTCGTCCTGCTTTGGGCTTCTCTAGCCTTTGCGACTTCTAGTATCCCCGGATCTGAGTGCACACTCGATTTGATCGGCCCTGCGTCGGAGGCCCCGCCAGTCGTCGATACGATTGCTGCAAAAATTCAAATTTCAATGAGACGAAAAGGGGAGTCGGTTGCAACTCTCTTGCGACCTGGACAAAAGCTTCGTGATGAATTCGTGGGTGAAGGCGACGCAGTAGTTGGTTCATTCGGCAGCCAGACCGCAATCGTGTCACCAACTACGATGAGAGTTGAAGAGCGTGCCGTTGTAAACGCGACCGATGTAGGCGCTTTTATTTCGAGAACCGCAAGTTCCCATTTTTTGAAAAGCCAAAATAACGGTCAGCCGGTCGTTTGGAAGGTTCGTGACGAAGCTCAGCCGAATCATAAGCTTGTGAACGTTACGGTTATTGGCAAGTTCCTTACCTTCGACCTTCAAAACGGATCGCAGGCGGGAGTGAAGGCTCGATCGCGTATCTATTTTGAAGTTCCGAATGACGACCGTTTTAATCTTTCTAAATACATACCCTCAAATATGGGCGGTCCGCTCGGCCAGTTAGTCGCATTCGAACTTAAGTTTTCCAGTCTCGAGGGTCCTGCGGATGGGACCGTCCTCTCGCATGAAAGTTCTGTATTCAAGCCGCGTTTTTTCTATACGAAAGAACTCGATAGTCGTCTTCGATCTGTAAGCGCAAAAAATCCTGATTATTTAGCCGAGCTCGATGCAATTCGAACGGAAATCCTCTCCTTACAGATCGACGGGCAGCCACTGAATAATCCTCAGCATATCGAGGAAGACTTTGCGGCCATAAAAATGTTGTTGGCAAAAGATCCGGACTTTTTACTTCCCGTACTTATCGTGAAGAATGCTCGCCGCGCGTATGAAGCTCAGACCAAAGAAGGAATCTATCAGTTTACCGCAGATTCGGACATTGAGTTATTCTGGGCGACCGCCGAAACCAATGCGACGAATGTTCTTCGGACGCTTTCGACCGAGCCGCTATATCGCGGTGGAGACCAAGAAAACTTTGTTGAGCTCAAGTCGCCCATCAGTTCCGTTCAAGCCGGACTGCCTATATATAAGGACTTTTTGCGCTCTATTACTTCGGCCCATCTCCCGAACTACAAAATCGGATCTGGTAAATTTGCACTGGCTGCCTACACTCTCGAAAAAATCGGCGACCAACCGATTGAGAGAACGCTCCTCGATTTTGGAACGAATTTCTGGCTTATCAAAGGAACTGGTCAGCTCAGTACCTTGTTAAAGCGTAATGAAGTAACGGACGGTAAGAGAATAGTGACGATCACGATTCCTTTCCAAGCGAAAAACGGTCATTTTTACCGAATGTCGTTAACTTACCAACCGACGAGTGGAGATACCGGCGGCGCGGTCGTAAATAAGCCAGCCATACTTAAAGACATCGTGATACGGGATCGTCATGATTTTAAGGTCGAGCTCAGTCAAAAGTTAGAGCCGTTTCTTATCAATATTTTAGACCGCTCATCTCAAGATATTATTGGACTTGAAATCGAAGGCATAGTTGTTCCGATTAAGGTCAGGCTAACGGCAGCTGAGCACCAAGAATACATTAAGTTTATGAGAGACTTTTACGAATTTGACGATTTTTTCCGAGGCGGCGAACGTGACGCCGGCGTGCTTGCGGTTGTGCAGACTCCCGGAGACTTACCAAAAATCGTTCGACGAATTAAAAGAGACAACACGATTCAGTTTTGGCGTGAGCGCCTAACGAAAGCTTATCCAATGCTGATCATGAGTATGGTCGGCGGAGCCGTTGCGCCAATGATTCCATTTAGCGATATATCTCACGCGGTCATCGATACCGCACGTACACAGATTGAGCGTATTTACCATGCGCCGCCAGCGCCGTATCAGTCGATAATAACAACTCCGTCTAATCGAAAATAACAAAACTAGTTTAGTTATAAATAAGACTGTCGAACTTTTCGACATCCCAATTTTACATGCCCCTGTCAGAATCATTACAGGCGAAATTAAAATATCAGTTTGTTATATTGGTGCCCGAACTAAGATTTTAATTTTTTGTCCTGAAAGGGATCCCATGAAATCTCGTAACGTCGTTATCCGCGGATTTTTAGTCGTGTCTTGCATGATCGCATTCAGCGGTCCAACTTTTGCGGTGGCTGCCTCGAAAAACCATCCCTTTGATTCAGCATTCGAATCGCAGGTTTCCAATCTGATGTTACAAGACGGCCGTCCTTCAGCTGCGAAAATTAACGCGTATAAAGCTCGCCTTCAGCAGAAATATAATGAAATTGTTGGTGCATACAATGGGCAGTCCTCTCCGAACAGTATCCTCATTGGCGCCGCCCGAATGAAGGGTCAAGTTGACGATTCGTTCGGCAAGAAACTCGAAGAGAGTGGCGTTGCAATCGCATTGCGATCAGCAATCGCCGACCTTGAGAAAATGAAATCTGCGACTTCGCAAGAAGAGTTCATGCAACTGGCTTATAATGCGCTCGATATCGAAAACGCCCTACGCATCGAGGGCATGCAGGCGGGCCTCGAATCAGGAATTCGTAAAGTGACCCAACTCCTCACGCCATGGCGCGTATCTTTAAAAACATCAGCACAAGATGAGGCGAGCAACTTATTTGATTCTTCCACGCAAACTTATCTCGATTCAGGTCGGGTCGCTCAGTTAATGGCTTCGCGAGTTGATTTATCGAACTATGGTCCTAAATCGAGCACGTTCTGGCAAAATCAACCGAGCATTGCGAATGTCAGTGTGACCGATGCGGCAATGGGAAAAACCCTAAGCATTTACCGCGGCACAAATGTTCAATTCCCTAGCGATCGCACAGTTTATTTTGAGGACGTGCGATATTCAGATACTAAACCAAAACTCGATGTTTACGCTAAAAGTGCAGACGGTAAGAAAACTAAGTTTAAATTAAAATTTGGTGGAGAACTTCACGCTGATCCAACGGCTTCAGCCCTCATGATGACACTTGGATTTCCGGCGGACATATTTCAGTATCAGACGCAAATTAAACTCGTGCTCGGTAAAAAAACATTGTCCGATCTAAAACGTGATTGGGAAATCTATTATACACGCGATGCGATTCGCAAACGGTACCCGATTGAAAAGTACATCGCTCAAACTGGCAGTGATGAGAGCGGAAACTTCGTTATTTTCACAGATGGCCTACTTCAGGCTAAAATTCCAGAAATTAAGCGTCTTGGAGGATGGCAGTTCAGCGACTTGGGCAATGAATCACTTCGTGAAGCCCGCGCGTTGACAGTCGTTCAGCTTTGGCTTGAAAACACAGACTTCCGCGTTTTTGATAACAACAAGCTCATTTTCCGCGAGACTCCATCAGGTATTGAGCGGTCACATATCATCGCTGACTTAGGTGTCACTTTTGGCTTCTTGTACGGAGAAAAACCGGATTTATTCAAAGATACGATGGTCGCGAGCCGCAATGATCGCGACATTACTTTCAACTATCGCTCAGTTGAGTCGGTTTCAACAAAACATAAGCTCACCTTTTCAGACGTGAAGTGGGCGTCGCGCCTTATTGCCGGCCTCACTCGTAATCAGATCGAACAAGCGGTAGCGATCGGTCATTGGCCTTCGTGCATTCAGACAATTTACGTTGAGAAATTAATCGCTCGCCGTAATGACTTGGTCAGAAACTTTAATCTAGAAGGATCATTGCTTGCAGATGGATCGCGAGTTTCGTTGATTACCAATCTGCACCCGCTAAGCGAAATGAGCTTGGCGAAACAATGCGAAGACGTTAAGTCGCTAAAGGAAGATTTCACTACAGATTTCAAATTTAATCTTGGATATATACTTTCACCGGTTGGTAAATCAGCGTGGAATTTAATTCTCGATCAAGCCCGCGGTTTAGCGGCAGGACCAAAGCGAATCCGTTTGCGAGGCGGGCAGTTCGATACTCGCTTGCAGGGTATTGCCGAAATTATCATCAACCCGGCTCAGCGAGAAATTGAACGGAACTTAAATCCGACGAGTGAAAATGATCTTTTCCTCGTTAAAGATTCGTTCGAAGTCGGAATTCGCACCGGCGTATCAGTCGGTGCCTATGTTGATACAGTATTAAAACGCGTCTTTACGATCAGCTATCCAGCAAGGTCAATGGAAGAAGCGCGAGTTAAAAACGGATTCATTTTCAATGCGCTATTAGTTGACGACATTGCGAGCAACCGTCTCCCTGAAAAATATGTTTTGAAAACTGAATTTTATGTTGAAGCTGGTGCGGGTGTTGAGTTCGATAACAAGACCGCCGTCTTCTCACCGGTTGTAAAAGCCGGAGTAGCGAAAGTGCGCGTTCTTAGAACCGTTCTCGACCACCGCGATCCAAATAAAATTTTATTGTTCCGCGACTCTTCGAATTTCACTCAAGATCAACTCGAGTTATTCGCGCGCTTGGCGATGCTAAAAATTCCACTTTTCCAAACGCTAGGCCAGCGTGGTCACGCGATTGGTAAAGCGATGACGGTTACAAACGACGACGTGCTGCGAATGCCGACCATCGTGCGCGACATGCGTTTAGCTACGATCAACGGAAACTTTTCGGCCGTGCAAGAGAAAGAACGTAACCTCTACGTTCAAAATGATTTCCAGAATCGATTGAGTAACTGGGGCTTTTTGTTATGGAAGGGTTCTTCAGAGCGAAGAGTCGAATACATCACTCTCCGGGATGAGAACAATGCTGACAACAGCCGTACGATTATTCAAGGCCGGAGTGCTCGTTCAAATTCGACAAATTTCTTCGAGAACAAAGAGGTCCGTGCAGTAAAAGTACAAGTTTATTCCAATGCGACAGCTGGCGCAGGGAGCTTCTCAATCGATCTTTCGATTCTCGGATCTGACGCGAAAACAAATGATCGCGAGCTTTCGACGGTGTTCTTAAGTTTCATCAATGGGTTTTCGACGACCGGGCAACGGTTGATCAATTTCACTCCTGAACTTGGTTACAGCACAAACAAGACTTGGGGTTCAACAATCACTCAGTCGGTAACTCAGTATTATCAAGCGGGAATTGATCGTGTGCTTGCTGTCAGCGATGCGAATTTCATTCGAGCGCTTTCTACAAACGTTAGACACCAATTGGTTTTGACGACGGACCCGGTGACCCCAGAAGAACGCGATGAAAATGCGTTGATTCGAAACACCCGACGGTTCTTAAAGAACTTAAAAGGCGTGAACCATGCCGACAGCATGGAGAAAAAAGTAAAGCGTCTCGCAGAACTTTTCCGAGAAGCAGTGTTTGTTAAATCCAATGGCTTTTATGATTCGCGTGTTGTCGGTGCGATCAACCGTATTGCGGGGCTCGAAAATCTTTATGCGCGTCATGTGATTTCAGCTCCTCACAACAAAGAGCAAAACATGATCGAGGGAACTCCGCTCTTCGCCGAAGTCGGACGCGAACGACCTGAGCAGCGCCAGTACGTTATGTACGCGCCGCAAACGGCATCAGACCTCTACTTCATGTTCGACAGCTGGTTCTAAATCTGAAAAGGGGAGGCCACACCAGGCCTCCTCGACTTTCGCGGAGTCATCACACGCCACGCTTTTGGGTCGTCTGCACATTTGCGCATAAGCTCTAGCTGGAATTCGACCATGCGATCGAACGCGTAAATGAGCGCATCGTGTTTACGTTCGGAAACATTAAAGCCATTGGCGTGGCCAATGAGTTCAATTACATGATGAATGGCTTCGATTGTTGAATAGCAACCTGCGTGAGGCTGCTTTCGGACGCGAAAATTTGACGGCTTATCTGGAGAAAAACAAATGCGAGGCAGGTCTATAAGATTACAGCTGCGGACCATTTTGCGAGCGGTTCGCCACGTGCCGTCGATCACGAAAAAAGTGAGTTTTTGGTCTGTACGAATCACCTCCGTACGTTCGGCATGTGAAAGTGGAGTCAGGTTTGTCGATCCCGCACCGGGGTAAAGAATGACGCATTTTCGCAGAGGATCCTCAGTGAAGCGAGTGATGCGCTCATCGCCAGAAAAATCATGGCCTTCGATGAGGTGCGAATTTTTCATGCACATATGCGACATCCGGCCCGTTGCAATTCTTCGTCGCACTTCGAGCGGGTGAATCAAAATAACAAATTCTATCTTCGGGTCGAAAGCCGAAATATGAGGGCAATAGCAGCTGAACTCGGGCTGCCGGCAGGTGAGGCACTTGACGCGGAAACGCGGCTCTTGTTGCCTTCGGATTTCTTGATTGCGCCGGTACATTTCAATATTCAAGCTTTACCTCGATTTTGACTCTAGCTACGGAAATTCGGACTGTCGAACTTTTCGACAAGGGTATCGTCTTTTCAAACGATCTTTGATTTGAGAGTGGTTCGGCTATAATCCTGATTATGAAATTTGGTCTTATTCTTCGTGCACTTATAACGCTCGCGTGTGCTCTGTTGACCGTGACGTCTTGCACCGATTCGCGGCCAAAGCCAGCGCCGGTCCGCAGCGTTTATATGGGTGATCCGGCCGATATTTTCGCAGGTACTACAAGAGCTGAAATTATTCCTCGCGATTTTTTTAAAACAAACGATCTGTTTATTCTGCAGAATCAATTCGAATTTAAATCGGTTCATAATTATGATTCTAAAAAAGAGGCTTCGTCTTTTGGTGTCGAGTTTCAATATCTTGAGGATCCGGACGG
>JAYTDP010000086.1:0-6436 GCA_043735865.1 Bdellovibrionales bacterium | reverse complement strand
CGGGTTAGGTCTTGGTCTTATCATACTACCTCCGCTTGTTGTTGAAGCCAGCGGCGGCAGTATTAGCCAAGTAGGCTTGTGCAATTGCACAAGCCTTTTCTATTTGTGCGCCTACTGTATGGGACCGCCCGAACCATCACTTTTCAATAGCAATCCGGTTGGTTTCGAACCTGCCTTTATCCTAAAAACCATATTTAAACGGATCGGCCGATGATCATGAGGTATTACTCATCCAAACGCGCAAGCTCTACATGTTGTCATCTTATTAAGAAGCTTCTAACATCGGCATATGAAACCAATACTTTGTGTCTTTATCCTAGTTGTCCTATCCATGTCGGCTTTTGCCACTGAGCGGAAGTTTCCGCTTAATATTGATATTGATCCATGCCAAAATTTTTATCAGCATGTCTGCTCTAAGGAAATTGCGAGCTATGAGCTTCCGTCATATCGAAATCGCACTACTTTTTATTTCGCAGATGGTTACGAAAATTTCCTTCAGAAACTGAATTTATTTATCAGCAACCTGAATTCGGAAAAAAATCTCTCCCCGCGCAAAGAACAAATTCGAAATCTGTATAACTCTTGTTTAGATAAGCCCTCAAGAAGTAAAGAGGAAAATACGCTCGTTGAAAGACTAACTAAAGAAGTCGAACAGTTGAAAACTCGGGAGCAGTTTCTCGGCTATACTTCGCGTGCCGTTCAAGCAGGTGAATTATCATGGGTCTCCTTTGAAGATTCAGCGCTTTTGTCAGATCCGAAAAAATGGAGACTTCACGTCCACGCAGACTGGGTGACAATGCCCGAAAAATCCTATTATCAGAATAAGGAAGCATTAAGCGACCTCACCTCTTTGATTGCTCAGCTTTTCAAGGTTCTTAAAATGGATAAGCATTCCGAACGAGCAAGCCGCGTGGTCGATCTAGAGCTGCAATTTAGTTCTGTTATGCCGACAGTCGAAGGATTTTACAGTCTTTGGAATATTGAAAAGTATTGGAGTCCAAAAGAATTTTCAAAAAAGTATCCGCATTTGTCGCAGCAAATCAGCGCAAAATCATTTCCCCAAAGAGTTCCAATTCATCAATACACCGTAGCGGCTTACGATTTCGTAGAGAAATTTTTGTCTGAAGGTGACCTGCAAACCTTAAAAGATTTTTTGATCATGAGACTGACACTTTCTAGATTAGATTTCTCTCAGCCTGAATGGAACGCCCAATACCGGGAGTTCAGAAGGAAAAGACTCGGTGGCTCAGCTGAACGGCGACCTTTAGATCAAGAATGTTCGCGAATCGTACAGGATAAAATCGGTCGTTTTGTAGCGGCTGAGATGGTGAAGGAATTCTTCAGTGACTATCCTAAAAAGGAATTCAACGCATTAGTCGAATCAATTCGCGCTTCTCTTGTTCACCAAATCAATCAAAATAAATGGCTGAGCACACAAAGTCGTACTCAGGCACTTAGAAAAGTGAAGGCTCTTCGACTGGCGCTTCTCTATCCTGATAAAGCAGAAGACTGGAGATTCCCTCCTCTTGGTCCTTTATATGCGGATCGTTTTCTTGAAAACTTGAGATTGATCAGTCAGGCTTACGACGCAAGAACGCTTTCTGAAATTGATCACGCACGAAATATAAATGCATGGTCGATCAGTCCTTTAGAATTCGAGGCTTACTATAAATGGTCTGAAAACCGTTTTTACTTTCCTGCGGCTTATGCGTTGAAGCCAATTTTCGATTCTAACCGAGACCCAATCGAAAATTTTGGTGCCATTGGCACAGTCATTGGTCATGAGCTGGGACATGCACTAGATAAATATGGGTCACAGTACAATGAAGCCGGAGTCAAAAAATCAATCTTCACAATAAAAGATCAGGAAAAATTTGCGGCGCTCGGTAAGCAGTTTGTCGAGCAGTTCAATCAAGCTGGACACAATGGCGAGCAGACTTTAGCGGAAAATATGGCGGATCATGTTGGCTTGATGACTGCGTATCATGCGGCATTTTCAAAGAAAAAGACCCTTGAGTTACAGAAAAAATTTTTTGTCTCTTACGCTCAGCTTTGGTGCACCGATATGACTGAAGAACATAGATTGTCTTTTTTAAAGGAAGAAACACACGCCTTGCCTGAGGCTCGCGTGAATGAACAATTAAAACATCTTTCGGCATTTGCCGAGGCATTTCAGTGTAATGCGGATTCGAAAATGGTCTTGCCTGCGACTAAAAAGCTACGGATTTGGTAGCTCCTGATCTAGGCTCCAAAACCACTAGCTTCTCGAGCAACCCATGCTCGAGAACTCACATAACACCATAACAATTCTTTTATTCTGAAATTGTCTTTTTGATGAAGTGAATAGCTTGCTCGTCGACATACACGATCTGAGTCATTACCTGTCGCGATGTCTCAGGAATAATCGAAATCGTGTGGAAGCCTTGAGACAATCCCGTTATGACGAAGCGCTGTCCAGCTTGTCCATGAATCGCATCAGTTGGGTGCCCGTCATTATCGAGATATTTAATTGAGGCTTCGTTAAAGTCAGCTCCATCGAGAGAAATCATATAATTTTCGCCTTCAATTTCGCCAACTACTAGGCCTTTGCCGATACTGTCGGCCCACGCCGTTGGGAACATCGGCGCACTGACTTCTCTTTCATTTCCGTCGAGAGCAACACGAGTCATCGCGAAGTCGACTCCGGTATCAAACTCAACCATTGAGAGTCCGAGCGGGAGCGCCTTGCGAACAATCTTTGAAGTCGGCTGAAGCATTTCGCTGTATCTTTCAGAACCGACAAAATTAAATCGCATTGGGAGTTTAGCTTGAGTCGTATTGTGATAAGCCGAAAATTCGATTTCTTTCGCCTTTGCAACGACGTAGTCCACTTGAGTAACCGCTTTGTTTTCAACAAATGCAAAGATTGGAACCTGCTTGCGTCCGTTTATAGTCGCCTGAATGACTTGCGTTGGGTTGGTGACTCCAACAAACACGAACTCGCCGTTCGCAGAAGTCGTCACACGCTGGCGGTCTGGAATCACGCCATTGAAATACACGGCTTTGAGGTCGGGCTCAGATAATAAGCTGATCGTTGCGTTTTCTACCGGCTTACCTTCAATTGTGATGCGGCCGGTGATGATAGCCTTCTCTTCATTATCCCGTGCTTCAAATTTTGTTTTTGAAGCAAGAGTTAACATCGCCGAAATTGTCGTGTCGGCGAAAAGACCTAAGTGAAGTGGCGATCCGCTTTCCGCAATCGCCATGGATGACCAGTATCCCTTAGCCGAGCCTTTTACCAAAGCCGTTGATCCAAGCCGAAAACTTTGATCAACGAATAATTTTTCTCTTGGCTCACGAATGATCTCACGATTTAAATCAGCGATGACTAGTTTTGCATTGTCGATCGTCGCGAGAGTTTTGAATGAGGAGGCTGCGGCCAGGACTTCTCCGACAAACGCCGACTGAGCCGGCGCTATATTGATTGAGACTTCATTGACGATTGACTGCGTTTTCATTTTTTCGGCGAGCGAGCGAATGTCGATTTGTCCTCGACCGATCAGGTCGCCTTCGCGATTACGAACTTCGGCGATGATACGACCCTTCGCTTCAGTAATGGGTATTTGATATTGCCCTTGGTTAAAGTAAAAAGCCCCGGCCGATAAAAAGCCCGATCCATACTCTTGGTAGATTTTGATTTCATCATCGCCCGGAGAAAACGCCATACCGTTTACAAAACGAATCGGACCGCGAATGGAAACAAGACCGACATTTGCGATTTCAGTTGTTTGGCCGGAATTGCTTGCGAAGCCCATCTTTGATTTTTCAGGTGGTTGATTAAGTGCAACAGTAGTTGTCGGCGCAGGTTTTCTTAATCTTGTCGGATTGTAATTTATCGCGACAACTCGAGTTGGAACTGCGGGAGTAAACGGATCTCGAAATGCCGGAGTAGGCGCAGCCGACGCGAGAGTTGAAGGCATTCGTTGAATTGTGATAGGCGATCCCGATTTCGTATATACCGTTTGCGGCTGAGGGCCGGCCGTCACTTTAAAAGCTTGGAGTTCGCGATCTGCCTGGCGCTTGATTAATTCCTGTCGCACAAGTAACTGGGCTGTGTCGATCATGGTTGGAGCTTCGAACTCTGTTGACCCCTCGAGCGAAACCGCGAGTGCCGGCATTTCGCGTTCATTAATGATTGCCGATGCGATTTCAATTTTTGGTGCTGTCGTCACTTTATGGAAAACAAAAAGTTCTCCACTTTGGAGAACGTCACCTTTAAATTTCGCATTTGTTTTGTAAGTTTCGAATCGCGAATCTTCGAGCGCTGCGTAAGCTGGTGAAGCGCGATCAATTTCAACTTTTAATACTCGCACCGGAGTCCGCATTTCAGATGGAGCGATACGAGTCGCCGACATTCCAATCGAAAGTCCGAGAGTTGCGCTAGTCCAAAGAAGCCATTTCGGCGAAGTAAAGTTGACCAATCATGACTAGTCTATTTAGAAAACTCTGAAATCGTCAATGATGTTACGATCTTCTCGACGTTCGTGTAGCGCCTTTTGAATACGTCGAATAACCACTCTGGATAGTCCTTCGCTGTTGCCGATGCGAACATATTCAGCCGAAGAGCGATCTCGTTTTTCTTGGATAACTGTAACTTCGATGTCGTAAGGTCGACGATCACCTAAGATCATAATGATCGCTTTGTTGCGGACAGGGGCTTCGGTTGCTTCTTCGAACTCTCCATCCTTCGTTATAAAATAATTTGAAGTAAAAGTTCGCCCGTTTTGGCTGATATTAGCTTTACCGCCGGGGAGAGCGGCCGTTACAATTCCAGTCAATTCCGAGATGGAGCGATCTTGATTTTCAAGAGTTTCCGAACCGGGAGTTGCACACCCGATCAAAACAACACTTAAAAATAAAGCGCCCAAGTGCGCGAACTGACTGATTCTTCTCATTACTTAGGAACCTTTTCGGCATCTTTTAGAAATTGAGCGAGCCCTTTTTCAGTAAGTGGGTGACCGGTCAATCCCTGCATGACTTTGAAAGGCATAGTTGCGATATGGGCCCCTAGAAGGGCAGACTCCACCAAGTGAATAGGATGACGAATCGACGCGACTAAAACCTGACTATCCAAATCGTAATTTTCATAAATTTGAACAATTTGACTAATCAAATCCATACCATTTTGAGCAATATCGTCGAGTCGGCCAACGAAGGGAGAAACCAAGGTTGCCCCAGCCTTTGCGGCCATTAGAGCTTGGATCGGAGAAAAAACCAGAGTGACGTTGGTTTTAATTCCTTCAGCCGTAAGTTTCTTTACTGCGATTAAGCCTTCTTCAATCATCGGAATTTTCACGACAACGTTGTCCGCGAGCTTCGCGAGTTCGTAACCTTCACGAAGCATTCCTTCAGCATCGACACTGACGACTTCAGCTGAAACTAACCCACTGACTTCTTTGCAAATCTCTTTGATTAAATCGTGGTGACGTCGGCCGGTTTTCGCGACCAAAGTCGGGTTAGTGGTGACTCCATCCACCCAACCGCGACGGTTGGCCTGGCGAATTTCTTCAATGTCGGCGCTATCGATATAAAATTTCATGCGTGTTCCTCTTTCGGCCGAAGATGGCCTGGTTAAATCTAAAAATCAAGTAGTGGCTGCCCGGGGCCATAATATTCACCCCAAGATTTGCCGGCGAAATCGCGAGATATTTCGGCCAAAGAGCGTTTCAAAATCGGATGTTCATATTCCGGCCAAAGCTCTGCACTTGGAATGGCCTCTTCCGGATTAAAATGAAATTCTGGATGCGGAAGAGTCAACTGTGGCGTTCGCGAGACAGTGTCGCCATAAACTAAACAGTTACAGCTAAATGCGCGTTTAAGGCGCTGATCGCTCTCAAGCTTTTCAATTAGTTGAATTTTATTGAGGAGGTCGAGCGGTTCGAGCCAAGTTGCGCCGCGAACGACGCAGGCAAAGCCGTCGAGAGTCTCTTCTCCCCGAATCTGGCGAAGCCCTTGAAAACTGTCAGCCGAACGAACGACTCGGTAAATGGCTGAAATACTTTTCCAATCGACGTATTCCGACAAGCGCCGCAACAAGTCTTTAAACTTATCAGGGTTGCGTCCCGACATGAGTTTTAATGAAACTAGAAAATCAATTTTCGAAGACATCTTCGAACCTGTATTGACCGGCCTTTTGTTTCGCCAGCCAGTTCGCCGCATGAACCGCGCCCTTGGCAAATACCGCGCGGTTTAAAGCTTCGTGTTCAAACGTGATCACTTCTTCGTCTGACATCGCGATCACTTTATGAACGCCAAAAATTCCTCCGCCCCGCACTGAAACAACATCGGGAATTTTTTTACCAACGGCTTCAACTAAATCCTTTTGAAGAATTTTAGCGGTCCCACTCGGAGCATCTTTTTTATGTTTGTGATGAAAGTCTTCGATTTGAAAATCAAA
>JAYTDP010000085.1:0-2203 GCA_043735865.1 Bdellovibrionales bacterium | reverse complement strand
TTCGAAAAATTCGCAGTTCACTCGCGCGTGAAAAGCGAAGACAAGGCTTAAAAGGTGCCCGGCACCTTTTCGGTGCTGCGGTGCCGAAGAGTAAATTTAACGGAGGGAGCTTAGTTGCTCCCTTTTTTTGGCTTAAAAAACTTTATGGAGAATTTACAAATGAAAAACGCAATCGTCCTCTTAGCTCTTCTTGTTGTCGCGCCTCTCGTGTCGCAAGCTCGTCCACTTAAACTCATCTGCAAATCAGCACGTGGCGAAGTGAAATCGTCCCTCAACATTAAAACTGAATTTTGCCGTATCAGCCAAAAAGCCGATGGTTCAGTCTCTTCGATGTTTTGTGGAGTTGCGAGCCGTTGGGATACTGCGAACCAAATCTTCGTAGCGGGTCAACGAAATGGCCTCACTTCACTTTCTCTAGTAACTAATACCGACACATTCAATATCATGATGCCGACAATGACTCAGCAAAACGACACCGACGATGTCATTTGCCGTCTACAAGAAGTAAAATAATTATTCCAGCGTAATTTGAATCGACTTGCTGCTCGGGAGTTCGCTCCCGGCTTCAGGTGAAGTTCGAGCCACTCGGCCTTCGCCTAAAATTCTCACACGGATATCCGTACCGCGGATCCGGTCATAAACCTCTCGTAAACTTAAACCTTTTAAATTCGGCGTTAAATTTTGATCATTGCTATTCATAACGCTCGCAACACTACGGATGCGATCGATTGCATCTTTTTGTTGGGAGTTGGCCGTGTTGTCTTGAATGACATTTTTAGCAGAAATTAAAATAGGCGAGAGTCCCGATTTACGAATTGCGTAACCCGCAACTTTTGAAAAAAGCGGAGCCGCAACTTCAGATCCGTAATATTTATTTCTAGGATTATCTATGGCGACATAGATTACGTATTTCGGATTTGTCGCCGGGATAAAGCCAGCGAAGCTCGAGATGTACTGATCTTTACCGTAACCGCCGGTGCTCAAAACTTTCTGAGCTGTGCCCGTTTTTCCGCCCACCGGGAACCCGGGGACTCGCGCACTTGCGCCGGTTGCTGAATCACTCGTCGCTTGCACAAGCATCATTCGCATGACTGCTGCTTGTTCTGGCGTGAGAACGCGACGAATTTCTTTCGGCTTAAAATCTTGTTGTTCAGACCCTTCATTAGCGTGAATGGTCTTAACGATATAAGGCTGCTTTAAAATTCCACCATTCGCTATGGCCGCATAGGCCGATGCAATTTGAATTGGAGTCACTGCCACGCCATGACCGAACGCTACGTTTGCAAGCAAATGATTACGCCATGGGAGCGGCTGGAGGATTCCGCGCGACTCCCCTGGGAGATCGATGCCCGTTTTGTCGCCGATACCGAAATCTTTCAAAGTGCGAAATACATTATCGAGTCCCATGTGCATCGCAATTTTTGCGGCGCCGATATTAGATGATAAAGAAAGAATTTCGGTTGCCGTCATCATACCAAAATTATGATGAACATCAGCTTCGCGAATAAAATAAGGGCCGACTTTAAATTTACCATTTTCACAGAAGAAACGCGTGTTCGGCTTTAAGCCGTCATACTTGAGCGCACCCGCCATGATAAGTGTCTTCATCGTGCTGCCCGGCTCAAAGGCGTCGGTGAGACCGCGATTGCGCCAGGTATCGGCGTTAAAGTCGGAAGGGCGATTGGCATCGAAGGTGGGCGCATATCCCAGAGCAAGAACTTCGGATGTCTGAGCGTCGAGCACCACTCCGATTGCAGAATCGGCAAGATGAGCTGAAACAGCTTCTTCAAGATTTTTTTCAAGTACGAACTGAAGTTCGCTATCGATCGTTAGTTGTATGTCCGCGCCTGATGGCGGCTCTGAGAAAAGTCGGCCATCAAGAAGCAGTGGTCGCCCGCGAGCATCGCGCTCAACACGCATTTGGCGATTTTCTCCTCGGAGTACGCTGTCGAATTTCTTCTCGGTACCCTCAAGGCCCTTGCCCTCTTCACCGACAAAACCCATAACTTGGGATAATAAATTGTCATTCGGATAAACGCGCTGGCTTTCTTCGACGAAAGCCAAACCTTCAAGCTTGAGGGCTTTCGCTTTGTCGGCCTCTTTTTTATTCATGTTTCGCTTAAGCCAAACGAAACGACGGTCTTTGTTTTTAATTTTCTCAACAACGAAAAGCGGCGACCATCCCATCACTTTCGCTAAGCGC
>JAYTDP010000084.1:0-11707 GCA_043735865.1 Bdellovibrionales bacterium | reverse complement strand
GTTATCCTAAGTTTTTAGGAAGTTGCGAGGAGTGGTTCGCGTTTTCGCTCGGCCTTGTGTTGGCGGCTTTATTCGGTGGGCGTTCGTTATTCTGTGGCGCGCCTTTTGGGTCTGCAACTTCGGGCGCGGCCTTCCCCGCCGCTAAGTTAAGGTGCATTTTTATTTATGTGCGTTGGCATTTAGCTCGTTATTCCAGAGCTTCAACATAAAACTCCATTGGCGAAGATCACATAGGCGGTTGAGTTTTTATGAAGCCCTGTCCAACGGCTGGTTCGCAGAGTCGATTGAAAGCTATAAATAATGGTTATCAGTTCCGACGTCGGAACTGACTTCCGCATAATATTTTGATTCATTCTCGTTTGATGCGATGGCTAACAAACAAAAAGTATTTGACGTGTTTTTGCGTGCATAAGCGTCGCGCCTTGCCACCATACATAGCGCAAATAGAACCGGGATCGCCTTTCGTTAAATCGTCACTCTAATGGGAAACCCCGCGGTCAAAACTCTGTTCCAATCGTCATTGTTAACCGTCGTTACGATTTAAAAATACCTAAAACGTCGACTTTTATAACCCATGTTATGTTTCCCTTTTAAGGAGAATCCAAATGAACGAAGCTGCGAAAAATCTCAAAATACTTTCGAAGATCGAACTACTATTATCTGCCGAGGAGGCCGTGAAAACGGAGAGACAATCTACTGTTCAAGTGATTCGTCACTTTCGTGAGATCGAACGGCGGCGTCTATATTTAGAAAAAGGCTATTCATCATTATTTGAGATGGCCGTCAGTCATTTTGGTTTTTCTCGTGCGGGCGCACAAAGAAGAATCAATTTTATGCGGTTGGTTCGCGATATGCCAGAAGTTGAAGAACAAATCCAAAACGGCAAGCTAACCTTGTCGGCCGCGGCAAGCGTTCAATCCTTTTTTCGCGAGAAGAAAAATATAGGTTTGTCAGAAAGGAGAGAATTAATCGCGAGATGCTTGAGCAAGTCGGCCCGTGAGGTTGAAAAGGAACTCGCATCGAGAGACCCAACAATGGATAAGCGTGATGATATTAGATACAACAATGGGGAGCGATTACGGTTATGCGTCAATATTTCTGAAGAACTTTATCAGAAGCTCGAAACACTGAAACATAGATATCGTCTAAGTAAAATTGAGGAAGTCATTCAGCTTTTGGCCGATAGAGCCTGGGTGCCGAGCAATTCGAAACCCACTGACAAAATTCAGGATTCGCTATTGCCAAAAGTGATTCCAGTTCCGACGTCGGAACTAAAAACGCGTTACATTTCCAAAGTGACCAAGAAGATCGTTATTAAACAAAACCCAGAGAAGAAATGTAGTTACATAGACCCAGTAACCCAACAACGCTGTAACGAAACCGATAAACTTCAGTTTGATCACATCATGCCGCACTCCAAGGGCGGGCCAAATCTTGCGGAGAATCTGAGATTATTATGTGGGCACCACAATCGCCTGGTTTGGACAACAGAGCAGCGGCATTTGTATGGCCAAGATGCCAACGAACAGAGGTAAGGCAAAACTAGATCTATGCAGCAGGGAAGGATGCGCCCAACTCTGACAGACCCAACACGAGATCCACTCCATCGCTACCATTCTTAAAAAGAAAAGCTTAGAAACTTTAGGCTAAGTTCGAATAAACCTTCTGAGAATCATCGCAGTCATCCAGCTCTTCAAGCATCTCGATAACCGTGTCGCGAGCGTCGCCCTCAAGCTCAACGAAATTCTTGGCGCGATAAACACGCTCCGCCAACCGCAAAGTCCAACCGCGGCCCGTTAATGCATTTCTCAGTGAATCAAAGTCTGTGAGGCCACCGACAAACGAATACGTGCCGTCGTCGTTTTTTTCGACATCATTGGCGCCACATTCGATCGCCTCTTCTTCTGGGTCAAATGCGCCGGCCTTTTCAGCAGTCACAAGTGACACCCGATCGAACATCCATTGAACGCTCCCAATTTCGCCGAGATTTCCTTCGTGATGCCGGAAGATGCGCCTTAATTCGCTCACGGTTCTGTTTTTATTATCGGTCTGGCATTCGACAACGACGCCGATCCCGTTTGGACCAGTGCCTTCATAAGTGAGCTCTTCGATTTGCGCGCCATCACCGCCAGTGCCGGCACCTTTTTGAATAGCTCGCTCAATGGTATCTTTTGGACAACTGACTTCCTTCGCCGCCAGAATAGCAAGCTTCAGACGTGAATTGCCCTCGGGGTCGGGTCCACCAAGTTTCGCCGCGACTGAAATCTCGCGCGCGACTTTAGTAAATATTTTTCCTTTAGCGGCGGACTTTTCTGCTTTGCCCGCTTGTTTCCAACCCTTACCCATACAGTTTATCCTCTTATGAATTTACAATGTCTAAGACTCGGCTAACCTAAATTCTTTAAGAAAAAAAGGCAATCTCCTCGGACTGTGTCACATTGATCAATTACAACAAAAATTATAGACGCTACATCTAACGTAGATATGGCTCGACACTATCTCATAATAAGGCGCATTTTTAATATGTGGACCTGCTAGCATAAATGTATGCAAAAGCGAAAACAGAACGTACAGCTCAACGCTTGGACTCGATGGATGGATGGGATGGTCTTCTTCTCATTTGCCGTGGGGATTGCCGGTGTCGTCGCCCTTTTGGGTTACGCCCTAATGGCAAACTTCACTTCGTTGTAGCCTTGAAGGTATTACGAGAGGTTTCGTCGAGCTCAATAGAGAAGGGATTGAGCCCTTTTCTTTTTAACGTCTCAAAAAAAGACGTCGTTAAGACTTCGCCGGTCGGCGTAGGAAAATATTTATTTAAAAAGACATTGTTATATCGATCCAGGATCTCTTTTTGAACGACCTTCGACATCTCTTGGACTTGGCCGAGAAGGCCCTTAAACACTTCATACTGAAGCGCTACTTTCAAACGCATGTCGTGCCCGTGCCGGATAGGCTCATTGCTGCGACGGTCTGTTTCAAGCGAGTGATGCACTTTCAGCCAGTAGTCTTTTTTGATTAAAAAATCGAGTGTCGAAACTTCGACTTCGAGTCCGTTTTCAAAGCTTAAAGAAAATAGGTCCATGTTGAACCGAGCATCGTGTCCGAGGTGCTCTTGCAGTAACGCTTTTAAGTAAACCAAAATACTTTCAAGCGAACGCCAAACGCGGTGATCCGAATTCAGCGAGGCCAACAAATGATCGACGATGGAGTTCAAATCTTTGATCGCGATCAGCATCCCCGATGAATCGAGCTTTTCGCTCGAGAGCTCGATTCGAAGACATACTTTGGTAGGGACTTGTTCAAGGTGAGAGGGGAGGGACGAGAGGTCGACAAGCGACTCCGCCAACAGACGATCGACTTGGACGAGAAATTTCCATTTGCGACTCAAAACACTCTTCACCATAAGATTTAGAGTTTTATACAAAAAAAGCCGATAACGAAACCATGAAAGATGTTTTTAGCTTTTCTTTCAAAGTCTTCGTAATCGGCTTCGTATTGAGCCTGATTATCTTCTCTTAAGCGGCTCTTACGCCGCTTTCTTTCGCATGAAATGCTGATACTTTTTATCGAAGTCGTTCGGGCGCTCGCCTTTTTTGTTGATCAAACCCTCTTTGAACCACACGAAATGCTCATTGCAGTAAGTGAGCTTCTTTTGAGTTTCTTTGCAGCCTTCAGCGCAACAGCGATCTGAAGATGGCGCAGAGGCCGATTGCGAACCCGGAACTTGTTTCTTTTCAGACATGGTAACTCCCTTTAATTGCGTCTAGACTCTTGTCGGCTATCCCAAGGTCTAGCTAGAGGCCAGGCGAAAACTACTTGGTCGTTGGTGCGACGCGTAATGCTGAGAGATTCAGCTGATTTAACGCGTTGAGTTGCCAGCCTGAGAATTTTTTCTTCGCCAGGATCATAAAATGTTGTTCGCCGAGGGGAATGAGCGCGTTTTTCTCAAGGATCTGTTTAAGAATCGCCGTACAAGCTTGTCGCTTCCTCGCTTCAGAGGCCAGTGGCAAGGTGAGGGTCTCCCAGTTGCTCGAATCGATATCAATTGTCAAAAAGTTATCGGGGTGACCTTTCGAGAAAACTTCGACGGCGCCCATGCAGCTGGGAGTTGCAACCGGCACTCCACGTCGAAAAATATCGGGCGGGTTTTGGACTAAACGATCTCTCATCTGTCCGGTTTCGAGTCCTTGTATGTTGATTTTCAGCTTTAGGTTTTTCTTCAGCTGATTTTCAAAAAACTGAACGGCTTTCAAAATATCGTCGCCGCCTTGCATATTATAATAGAGGTCGATCGGTTCTTTTAAAAACTGCGGGTCGACATTTGAAAGAGCTTTTTTCGCTTTCACGAGATCGAAATCATGACAAGGAGGTGGGCCTTCTATGATCGCTGAAGATAAACCGAAACATCCTGGCCTTCCGCGAGCGAAAAATAAAGACTTAAATTCCTCATAATTAATCGCGTGCACGATCGCCTCGCGAAGAGCTGGCTGGTTTTTCAGGCGATTGCCGAAGCCTAAATAATCCATCCGGACAAATGGCGTTTTAAACAGTTCCGGCGAATCTTGGATCGCGCGGTGATGTTCGGCTGGCACTCTTCTTAAAAAATCGAGCTCATCGGTTTGGTAAAGTTTAAATGCAGTTGCGTCTTCACCCACCACAATCGCTTTTACCAGCGGTCTTTCGGCGAGAGGGACTTCTTTGGGGGGATCGAAATAATTCGGATTGGGCTCCATTAAGAAATAAACCCCGCGCTTCCATTCTTTCAAGCGGTACGGGCCGGTCGCGAAATCCCGAGCTAAAATTTCTTCGTTGTCAAATTTTTCGGGGCGGGGAGCAAAAACCGGCGAAGCAAGCTTATAAAGAAAGTCCGCGTCGGGTTTTTCAAAATGAAAAATGATTTTGTTTTTATCTGTCGGGTGGGCAAAAACTCCAAGCTGCGCGGGCTTCATCTTTTTTTCTAAAATCGCCTTGGCGTTCAGGAGTGAAATAAGATCGGCTTTCGCATCTGGCGAGATGTCGGCGCCAAAAGCATCACGAAAGGGCCGAATAAAATCATCGCGAGTGATCGGCTTGCCGTTGGCCCACTTGAGCCCACTACGCAACTCACATTCAATTAGCTTCGGCGCTCGAAACACACAAGATTTCGCAAGGAGCGGCTCGAGAGTTACCGTCGTCTCGTCTTTTGGTTTCATCACCATTAATCCAGAGTACAAATTTCCATGAAGGTAAGAGTTAAATCCGGATTCGACTTTTAAAGGGGAGAGGCTCATAGGATCGGTAAAAATATGAAAACGGAAAGTAGACCGTTCGGCAGCGGCAGTCTCAGCGGCGACGGAATGTAGGGACATAGCTAAAACCGAAATAGCGAAAATTATTTTGCACATCATTGCTGGGCCGCCGTGAATGCCGCTGGGAAAACTTGGCGCAAAGCGCTCATCCAGACTGGCTCTAATGTTTCGTGATCATAAAAAAGTTCGAAGCGACTTAAGCGTAGCTCTCGAACAAACTGTGCTTTCTGCTGCGGCAAGATGACGGGGTCGGTATCGAGCAGATTATTGGTTGTCGCTTCTGATGTGGTGAGAACAAGTTCTTTCGACCATTTCGGCATTAAAAACCGATTCATCACTTCTTGAGCCAGTTTTTTATTTTGAGAATCTTTCGTAAGGCCTACGAGGCCAATCCAGAGATTCGCTTTTTCGATGGGCAACTGAAATTGAAATTTCTGGTTTTCCTTTAAAAAGTTTGCCGCTTTCCCGTTGGTCATCTGGCCGGCGGCGAGTGTCCCTGCCGTTAGTCCGTTTTCGATCTCCGAACTAAACACCGGGAATTTTAAACTTAAAGCCTTTAAATCTTTTAGTAAGTCCGGCTGATTGCCGGTATTGACCCAGGTCTTGATGATCGGGCTCAATTTAATGGCCAGGCTATAAGCTTCAACTGAAGACGGGGACAGCGCCACCGCACCACTTTGCGAATTTAAAATTGCGGCGATCGAATCAAACTCTTTTATTTTATCTTGATTGAAAACAAACCCATTTACTCCCCAAAAGAGGGGTAAAAGATTACGGCCTTCGGGATCGAAATTTAAATTTTGAAAATCGATCGAAACATTTTCGAAATTAGTGACTCGATCACGGTCGATCTCATCGAACACGTTTTCAATAATAAATGAGTCGATAAAAAAACTACTGAGTTCAATTAAATCGTACTTCCCACGGGAGGAAAGCAATTCGCGCAAAAACTCTTGCGGAGACGACTTGGTCGTAATCCGAAGCATGATCTCTTCGTCGCGGGCGAATTTCTCAATGAAAGCGGGAGTGAAGCGGCCTTCTTCGGCGAGGATATGTATTTCTCCCCGCGCCCACTTTTGCGGGCGAAGTTTATAATCGCGGTAGAATCCCCACCAAAGTCCCCAGATAAAAGATAAGAGGACGGCAATAAATGTGACTTTAAAAAAGCTCTTCTTCATGAAGAGCACATTCTAGCGGCTCTTATTGACCGTAGGCAACCGGATCGTAATCAACTTTGATGCTCGCACCTTGTGGCGGAATGTAAGCCGAGCCTACGAACTTAATACTGTTCGAACCCGCTAAGTATTGCCATCCACCCGCGCCCGTGTCTTGCGGCATGAGCATTCCGTTGATCTTGACCGAAATCGTGCTGACGATCGGGATTCGCGACAAATAGAATTGCGTGGCCGAAGAAAGAATACTGTCTGATAAATCTTGTAGGCTCTGACTGAAGTTGCCGCACAAACTTGAAGTGATGCCTCCAGTTGCCGTCGCGAGACTCATATAGCGCGTGCCTTTGGTACGGCCCGGCGTTTGCGCGTTCAGAGTCGACAAGCACGCGTCGTCGGTAATCGTGATTGCATTCACACTATAACGTCGAAGCGCTCCCGTTGTACCTGTGAGGGTATCGAGATAATCAACATAACTTTGAACAGGATGAAGAGCTGGGTCAGTTGGATTTGAATTCGATTTTGCCGTAGTTCCATTCCAAGACACGTCGTCCTCGTCGCTCACAATAATGATAGCCATGAAGCTGTCTAAACGAAGAAAATTGTAGGCCGAATTGATTGGATTGCTGAAAACCTCTTTAAAGCTTTGGAAAGCACGCTCGTCGCCAGATCCCCATATTCCAGTGGTCGCGTTCTGAACGAATACGCTATTGAGCATCGACGCACCAGGGACTGTCGGCGTCAAAATCTTATATCCGGAAGCGTTCTTGCCGCTTACGTTCGCGCAATTTGTATCTAAGATTCGGTCGCGAAACTCAATGCAGTTCGTGTTGTTTTTAAATTCGGGCCGGCCTCGATAAGCATCGGTCGTCGTAAAAGCCATTTTATAGTTGAAGTTCTTTGTCGAGAACCCGCCGATGAAGCTTCCGAATTCGCGACCGAGATTATCTTGTGAAGATTGCATAGATCCTGAGTTATCTATTACCCATAAGATATCGATCTTATCGTTCACCGTACCCGCTGATTGATTAAATGAGTCCGAATCCGCGAGGAGCGAGAATGAAGGGGAGTTACCGCCTCCGCAATGTGCTAAAAATAATGTCGACACCCAAATAACAGGTAAAAATTTGGCTGTTCTCATAGTACTGCTCCTGGGGCTTTTGATGCCCAAAATAAAAACCTAAAGCATGAAACGGGAAATACGGTTTTTAAGTGATCGAGTGGAGCGTACATACAACAGTCCCGGCCAATTGAATTAGCTGGACCTTTGTCTAATCGGTAGGCGTTGCAAAAAGTTAAGTTATCCTATTTCGAGATTTCCTTTGTAACTGCCGAAAACGCTTAAACATTTTGTCCAGATTCATATTGAGACAGCTTTTATTTTCTAAAGAATGTGACTTGTATCAGATCAGTTATCTCAAAAACCTAACAAGCTGTTTAATTGTTATTCGAAAAATCGAGAATTGGGTCTGGTTATGATAAACTATGTTTGCCGTTCTTACGGCCCGAGAGGAGGTGGTGTAATGGTCAGCGATAAGATAACCATTTCCACGGAGGTACGTGCTTCATAGCACGCACTTTCGTGAAGAGAAGTTTCAATTTGGAAATTGTCTCTGAAGGCCGGTGTGAATAGCCCGGCCTTTTCTTTTTGTGTCGTCGTATCAACATGAGGCGCATACACCCAATTCCATATAATTTTTAATTCTTCGCAACCTTATCTAACGTCTAGTGCCGGTTAAACCGATTAAATAAACATGGTACGTCTACGGGCCTCTGGTTTTTCTATTGTCGAAATTGTGATTGCGATGGGCATTTTAAGTGTCCTCATCATGGGCTCGATCGGCCTATTCGGCACATGGGTCGACTATAAGAAAAACATCACTGCAAGTAACATTGCAGATCAAACTCAACTTGAAGTTTCAACTTTACTAAGCGGGGATACTCAATGCACCGCTAATCTTGGCGCAACTGGCGCCAATGTGACATTAACTACAGCTGCAGCGACTTCAACTGCACCAATTAAAGATAGTACCGGCGCCACAATTTTTGCGGTGGGCACGACGATTGGTTCTGCAGCTGCACTCCAAGATTGGCGAATTGTCGAAAAAGCAAACTTGGGCGCGGTCGGCGCAAACACAAAAGTCATGGCCGATTTATTCCTCGTTTTTCAAACAATCGGTGCCGGCACCGGCACGCAGCTTCAGCAGCGAAAAATCAGCCTTGTGGCCGTGAAAGATCCGACCAATAAAATTGTGAGCTGCGATGTTTTGAGTTCGTTTCGCGATCCGGCAAGTATCGGCCCCGCGGCAACAGGCACACCGCAAACCGGAACAATGGATGTAACAGGTGGAAACTCAGGTTATATTAGCTGTGACCCAACTACTGGAGCATTTACGAACAATTGGTCTGACCCTCGCGCATCTAATTGCAGCGGCTCTGGTTGGGAAACCGTGCAATTCAGAGGCGGCGTCCAAAGTATGGGATTCGATTATGCTAATTTCGCCTCGTCTTTTGCGATCCTAATTAATTCAAATTGTACATGGCAGGGTACAGCTCCGAGTGCTCTGATGGGCACTCCGAATATCGCAGGAAATCCACTTAGAGCCTTCATATCGTTCACAGCAACCTGCCCATAATACCCAGTGTTACATAATATAACTTATCAGAAGAACAGTCCAGGTTCAGCACTTTCGATTCCACCCCTAAACACCCACTGTTACGCTTATAGCGATGTCCAAATCGTCGCTCGAATTTCTGCAGTCCGTATTACTTTGCCCGGTTACCGGCGCTGAACTTGAAATACGCGATGGCGCTTTATATTCGCCCGCCGCCAAAAAAAGCTTCATGAATATTGATGAAATACCCTGGGTTTTTCATCGCGATCAAGAAACCCTTCTTCAATGGGAAATTCGGATCTCAAGCCTGATAGATTATCATAAGAACCTGGCTGAATTGGCGTCGGCCGAGCTTCGCTATGTTGGCCTTTTAAAATCGACTCAAGTGCGGCTCGAACAATTACACGCTCACCATAAACTTGAAGCTCAATATCTGTCTGAATTAAATCGTGATCTCTTAAGCAAAACTCAGAATGATTTGCCAGATGTAATCAAGGCATTATTTTTCGAGAAAGTTCCCAGGCAGCAAACTGCGAATGCGTATGCGCAAACGGTTTATCGTGATTGGGCCTGGGGTGAAAAAGAATTAGAAGCCCAAGCCAATTTTCTGAAGCCCCAACTCACCTCGACTAAGAACTTGCTCGTGTTAGGGGCGGGGGCCTGCGGACTCCCCGCGCATTTGCATAAAACCTTAAAGTTCGAAAACACATTGGCTGTTGATATTAATCCGACGCTACTTTCGACTGCGAAGCATATTCTTCAAGGTAAAGATCTAGAGCTCATCGAGTTTCCCAAGATTCCGATCGAATCAAAATTTACAGCCTTAAAACATTCTGTCAAAGGCCGAAAACTAAATAATTTTCATTTTGTTTTCGCGGATGCGCAGGATTTAGCAATTCAACCAGGTACATTTGATACCGTTCTCACTCCTTGGTTCATCGATATAGTGCCTCGATCGTTCAAAGACTTAGCTGCAAAGATGAACCAGCATCTCTCAATTGGTCAAAAATGGGTCAACATCGGCCTTCTCGGTTTCGAAAAGAACCGCCAAGCCGACATCTACGGACCAGATGAAGTGAAAGAAGCCCTCATTTCTGCAGGATTCGAATTAAAAACCTGGGAAACACGCGATTTACCCTACCTTTTTTCTCCCTACAGCGCCGTCAAACGCAACGATACCGTATTTATGTTTTCGGTAACCAAGATAAAAGGGGTCAAACAGCCTCCCCGTTACCAATACCTTCCAGATTGGTTGCTCGATACAGCGCTTCCGATCCCTAAAAACGAAGCCATGACGCTTTATCAATATAAGTCGGATATCTACTTGAGAATTTTGTCCTTAATCGATGGCAAAACTTCACTCGAGCAGCTGGCGGCAATGTTTGCGGTGCAAACCCAATTATCCCCTGATGGCGCGCGCACCAGCGTGTTCAATTTTCTCGTGAACGTTTACGAGAATGTTATCTATAGAGAATTTTAGTTTACATCTCATTGTGAGACGTTTCGTTTTGGCCTGTTACAGATCTTCTGTACACGTGCCTAATTGTTCGACTCTTAATTGAAGTATAAACGAACTCGCATGGTCTTAACGTTGCAATACTAAACTCCAGCAGGACTGATTTTATACAGCCCATGTCTACTTATATGGCTTCATTCAGCCGATAAAGAGACACTGTATGTAAATGAGACTCCTCCAGGGGGATAAATGGGAAGATCGTCGTACGTCAAATTAATGGTATTTAGCCTGTCAGGCATTCTTATTGCGCTAAGTGCGCAAGCACAGGTGGCAGTTGACCCTCTTGCACCCATCACTCTTAATCGCAAAAAAGCAGAGCTTATCTATTCTCGCATCACAGGCGAAGCTATTCATATCGATGATCAAATTTTGATAGATATGGAAGCAAAGCTCGACATGAAAGATGAGCTTGGTGCCGCTGCATTAGCAACAGCTCAACCCGAATTTTATAACAACACGCTTCGCTTTTTTGGTCAGGCTATGACGACAAAAGCAGGATCGTATAAAGCTCCATTTACAGATTTCGTGGCGACTATATTAGGCGTGACTCGAGATGATCTGGACGCACGCGAACTTTTAACTTCGGATTCTTTATATCGCGTCAACCTGCCCGGCGCACCAGTTGCCGTAAACGATATCTATCGTACTAATAATCACTACAATTTTGCGCAGGCCAAAATCGAACAAAACTCGCATCTCGATATTCGACCGAACTTAACTAAGGTGCGCCAGCAGATTTTGAATACGGCCACCGGCACGACGTTAGTTAATCACCCCGAACCAGCCGGCATCATGACAAGTCGTGCTTTTATGGAAATGTGCGCTTCAGCTGGAACTAACCGACGCTGTTACGAAGAGACGATGAAAAAGTTTATGTGTACTCCGATCGAACAAATTTCGGACGTCACTGTTCCCGATAGCATGGTCGGTAAAGACGTCAGCCGAAATCCCGGTGGAGACCCTTTGGTTTTCCAACAAACTTGCCGGGGATGCCACGGCAACATGGATGCACAGCGTGCGGCTTTCTCGTTTCTTGAATTCGACGCCGGCCAAATCAAGCATGGTAAAAGTTTTTTGAATAGTCCGCTCTTCGACGCTACGACTCGAGTTGCTGTGAAA
>JAYTDP010000083.1:0-8184 GCA_043735865.1 Bdellovibrionales bacterium | reverse complement strand
ACCCAAAGTGAGAAAGAAAAAACGCTCGAAGTAACGGCACAAATATTTTTGAAGCAAAACAAAGTGCAAGAGGCAAAAAATAGTGCAAAAGAGTGCATTCGCGATTTTTCGTCCAACAAGAATTGCCTCATCGTTCTTGCTAATGCCGAATTGCAAGCCGGCACGAAAGAGGAACAAGTTGTTGCCGTCGAATCTTGTTTGAAAATCTACCCTAATGAACCCCAGTGCAAAAATATTATGGGGAACGTACAAATGAATCAGGGGCATTTCGACGATGCCGCGACAATATTTGCCAATTTAATCAGAAGTAATGGTGATTACGGTGTCAGGTTTAACGATTCGCACCTCTATTGGCAAGTCGCGTATGCTCAAGAAATGGCCGGGCACCTAGACGAAGCTTATGAAAACTACATGGCTGCCTGCAAAGAGCAAAACCCCGAAGCTTGCGAAAAAGCGGAAGAACTGAGCAAATTACTCTAGTTTATATGGAAAGACTCGGTGATGTGCCTTTTAAGTTGGCGCATCGCGACTACCTCCGGAGGTAGTCGCGGGGCATTATTTTTGTTGGCCGGTAAGGACTTTGGAAACTCAACGCCAACTAACTAGAGAAGATAAATGACGCCAAAAAACTTTAAAATTCGTAAGGCGATCCCTGCAGACGCGCCAATCTTGGCAGCCGCCGAACGCGAGATTGCAAAAATTCCGGGGCGTCTCGCATCCCGACCCGAAGAGCTGAAAGACGAAAATTTTAAAGGAAAAATTTTGTCTTTAACTTCGAAAGATACGGGAACTTACGTGGTGCTCGAATTCGATGGCACAATAGTTGGCCACGCTTGCCTGGAGCCTCGCGATCCCTCCGCGCTCTCTCACGTTGTTGCGCTCACGATCGCGGTTCATGAACGACATCAAGGCAACGGATATGGAAAAATCTTAATGAATCATTTGGTGGAGTGGGCAAAGGCCAATAGAAAAGTCGAAAAGTTCGAACTTCAAGTGCGATCATCGAACGTTCGGGCCATAAAACTATACGAGAGTATGGGATTTATCGAAGAAGGTCGAAAAACGAAACGCCTGAAAATCGCTGAGGGACAATACCTCGATGACATTTACATGGCACTTTGGGTAGGTCCAAAATAAAAAACCCGAGGTCAAAAAACCTCGGGCATAAAGAAAACAATCGCGCGGCACTAAACCGCGGAGCGGGGCACCGCTCAAACGATTATTACATTCCGAATAAGCTGTTCGCTTGCTTTTGAATTTCAGCAAACTTTTCATCTGCACCAGCGCGGCTAGCTAAAGCCTGTCCTGATTCAGTCAAGTGTTCCGCTTCTGATTTACAAGCGGCACTTGGTTCAACGTCTGCAACTGTCTCAAGAGCTTTTACGCTCTCTTGATTTGCAATTTGTTGACGAGCTGAAGCGTCAGATACATCTTTCGCTTTAGAGATCGTGTTTTTCACCGCAGTCATAACTGCGCGAGAATATCGTGCATCACATGCACCAGCCATTGCGACAGCATCGCGGAGGGCGGTAACACTCACTTTAAAAGTTGAGGCTTGTGAGAGATTGCGAGATGGGGCGGCCACGGCAGCGCCACTCACGGCAAGTAATGCGGAAAGGACGAGAGCGTTTTTCAAATAGACTCCTTGTGTGTTTGTCTTAATTATTTTTAAGTACGGGGGAGACCATTACAATCGGTATGCCCGCTTGTGCGCATGTTTAAACTGACTTGGCAAAAACGCGTCTGAACCAAATGCAAAAGTAGGGGCGCAGATTGTCTACTGATCAGTCGATCGTGTTTATTTTACTAATTCGAAAGAATCTGCGCCAGCTCGATCAATTGTTGATTCACATGCTTTTTCTTTTTCAAGACGTCACTTAATTCAAGCACTACCAGGTTCTCGCCCTGAGTCCCGACCATGACGTCGCAACTGCCATTCAACAACAATTGCACAGCCGTCGCGCCCATTCGGCTAGCCAAGATTCGATCGTTAGCTGTGGGTGCGCCACCGCGCTGAATGTGACCTAATATACAAACCTTCGACTCAAGACCGGCTTTTTTGCGAACGGCCTCGGCCAAATCATATGCGCGTCCCGGCTTTTGCCCTTCGGCAGTGACGAGAATGCTCGAGGATTTCCCTCGGGCCATACCCCGCTTTACGATCTCGATCGTTTTATCTAAATTAAAAGGCTGCTCAGGAATAAAAATATCTTCGGCACCGCCCGCAAGGCCGGCAGCGATGGCGATGAAGCCCGAGTCGCGACCCATGACCTCGACGATAAAGAGCCGATCGTGTGACGCCGCCGTATCGCGAATACGATCGATGGCATCAAGCGCCGTGTTGACCGCGGTATCGAAGCCGATCGTGTGATCACTGCCGTAAATATCGTTGTCGATCGTGCCAGGGATTCCGACGATGGGGATTTTATGTTCATTCCATAGAGTTGTAGCGCCGGTGAACGAGCCATCTCCACCAATGCATACCATTCCGTCGATGTTGTGAGAGCGAATAATTTCGGCTGCTTTTTTGCGACCATCCGGCTGCATGAACTCGGGCGAGCGCCCAGCTTTCAGAATACTTCCACCACGTTGAATGATGTTCGCAACCGATCGCATCTCGAGAGGAAGGAACTCATTATTCACGATCCCGGTATAGCCACCAACGAATCCGACAACTTCAAGATTTTTCACGACGGAAGTTCTGACGACAGCGCGGATCGCTGCGTTCATCCCGGGCGCATCACCACCGCTTGCGTAGACACCAATTTTTTTAAATTTAGAGCCGTCGAATTGTGCCACTAGTCTTCTCCTTCAGATTCAGAATTTTTATCGCCATCGACGACTTCGTCTTGGTCGGGAGAAGCATTATTCTGTACCGGGATTGCGTATTTTCCGTCCGCCCATTCGCCAAGATCTAAAAGTCGGCAGCGTTCGCTGCAGAAAGGGCGAGATTCATTCTTCGGGCTGTAAACGGTTTCTTTGCCGCAATAAGGGCATTTGATCTTCTTCTCCATCAGTCGAAAACGATAGGATATCCGAGGAGAATGGGCAAGATTTTTAGCGGCGAAGATAACCGTTCAACATTGGACGCTGATCGTAGTCGACCTGCACGTTGACGCCGCGAGCGTCTTTGTTGAGGCCGGTTAAGTAAACTTGGATTCGGCGCGGAATGCCGCTGCCTTCGGTGTACCAGTCACGGTTTTGTCCGACGAGAACGTTGGTGTTTCCGCCGTAGACGAAATCGAGTGGAATTTCTTTTTTAGGATACGCTTGGCCGTTCGGCATGTAACCGTAATCCGGCATAATATTGATCGTGAGTTGACCGCGAATGCGAGCCGCGTTGCCGGCAGGCATTTCGAGACTCTCAAGTGCTAAAACCATAACCGGTGGGTTATCGACAAGCTTGCAAGTGAAGTTAAAAAATAAAAAGTGTGTGCAGTAATCTCCACGCAAGAAATCATGATAAGTGCGAAGATTTAAAACTGAAGCGGTGTCGCCGAAAACGTAGCGAAGAGCTGCATACCCGCCGCCGTAACCGCCAACGTTATAATTGTTGTAGTTATAGTTGTTGCCGTATTGGTCCATGTAATTGCCGTTAGCGTTGCCGCCGCGGTCCTTACCGCAACCAACAAGAGCCGATGCTGACACTAAAGTGGCGATCGCGATCAAAATTAGTTTTTTCATTCTCGAGTCCTCCACTTAAATATGTTCGGCACATGTTCGAAGTTTCGCTTTTGCACTCAAGACCCGAGTCACCATGGGGGGAGGGGGTGGAGACCAGGCCCTTGAAGGCAAAAACCTACTTGATACTAATACAAGACCAGTGCCAGCGCGGCCTGGCCTTTTATGCGTTCCCTTAGTAATTTCAGTGACTTACGGTGACATTTTTTGGCTCTTGGGAGGAAGTTTGTACCAGTGTGGCAGGGTTGCCATTATTTCGGGCGACGATGCCTCAAGCGTAGTAGTACCAACGCTCCCACCACCAGCACAAAACTGATCACGCTCGATACGCTGAATCCGCCGAGAGTGGGACCGCGGAAATCGTCTCGGAAAGTCTCCATGATGATGCGGCCGCAACCGTGAAGCATAAGCCACAATAAAAATAAATCGCCAGCGATCAATTCTTTTAACCGACGTCGCTCGATCAAAATCAAAAGTGCAAAAACGCAAAGTTCGAACAAAGAAGCGTAGAGGGGGGCAGGATGCCTAAGACCCAATGGCAACCCTGGGTGATTAAACTCAACGGCCCAAGGTAAATCGCAAAGGCCACCGTAGCAGCATCCATTCATGAGGCATGCGAACCGACCGACGGCGTACCCAATCGACATCACGGGGGCGAAAAAATCCGCCCATGCCCAAAAAGATTCGCGACGGATTTTTGTGTAGATCCAAGCTGAATAAGCAGCGCCAATGAGACCACCGTAATAAACGAACCCACCTTGCCAAACCTTAAAAATCTCGAGAGGGTGAGCTCGGTAAATCTCAGGGCTCTCGTAAACCACGTGAAAAAAACGGGCTCCAAGAAATCCACCGACCATAATTGCGAGAGCAATATCGAGAGTGATTTGAATATCTTTGTCTTGGCAACGTGCGCGCCAGAATGTGTAACCGAGCCCGAAGCAATAAGTGAGACTCAAGATCAGCATGTAGCTGGGAATTAGCATGTCATCCGTAATATGAATAAACGGGTGCATTACTTAGAGGCCGCGGCTTTCGCTTTTCGCTCTTCAAAGTATTCGAGAATCATGAGAACACTTAACACGCAAACGCCGACGACAATCGCCGAATCTGCAATGTTGAACACCGGCCACGAGTAGACGTTACGAACATGCACATCTAAAAAGTCGATAACGTAACTATATTGAATGCGGTCGACGTAGTTACCGATGGCGCCGCCAGAAATTAGCGACAACGAAATAATTTGCGCCAGTTCGCTCTCGGGTAGGCCGTAAATAAAAAATATAATGACCGCGACAGCCACGACCGGGATCGATAAGAAAAAGACGTGCCGGAACATCTGTTGCGAATCACTAAAAATACCGAAAGCAGCACCGGTGTTACGAACGTATGTGATATTGAAGTAGTTATTGATAACCGAAACCGTGTCGCCCAATTCAAAGTTGGTGTGAATGTAAATCTTGGCAATTTGATCAATTGCCACAACCAAAAGCGAAAGAATAATCAAGATCATATATTTTCGGCCCATGTAACTCCTAAAAGTCTAAAGAGCTTCGACACATTTCGGGCAAACTTCTGGAAACTCTTTACTAGTTCCGAGTTCGGTTGAGTAATGCCAGCACCGTGGGCACTTTTCGCCTGCAGCTGCTTTAGCACTTACGACAACTTCGCCCTTCAAGTTATTATCTTGGGTCAATGTCACTTGCGACACAATTAAAAACTCTCTTAAGTCGCCCGAGAACCATTTTAATGCCTCGTAAGTCGCACCCGAAGCCTTCACCTCGACCTGTGCGTCGAGACTTGAGCCGATCGTCTTTTCTCTTCGCAAATCCTCTAAATGTTTCGATATATCCGAACGCACTTTAAAGAGCTCTTCCATTTTGCCGATTAATGGCGAACCGGCTTCGACTTCTTTCGCACTCAAGATCGCTTTCGGGAATGATCGCAAAAACACGCTTTCTGATTTTTCGCCCGGTAAGAAGTCATTCACTTCTTCGGCTAAGAAAGTCAGGATCGGCGCCATTAGGCCGGTCAAATTAAAAAGTATTTTGTAGAACACGGTTTGCGACGAACGGCGACGATTGCCGTCCTTGCGGGCGGTATACATTCGATCTTTTAAGACATCGAGGTACATAGCCGACAGGTCGACAGTGAAGAAGACATTGAGTGCATGATAAACTTTGAAGAAGTCGTAGTTATCATAAGCGACCGTGCAATCTTTGATGAGATTATTTAATTTCAAAAGTGCCCACTGATCGAGCGAGGGCATTTTCTCGAACGGCACTTCATCTTTCTTCGGATCGAAGTCATTCAAATTACCGAGCAAGTAGCGCATTGTATTTCGAATACGGCGATACGTCTCAGTCACACGCTGGAACATCTCGTCGCTCACGCCGACGTCTTGCCCGTAATCTTCGTACGTCACCCAGAGACGTAAAATCTCGGCACCGTATTTTTTCGTGATCTCAGCTGGATCAATGACGTTGCCTTTCGACTTCGACATTTTGTGGCCAGCGGCATCGTTCACGAAGCCATGAGTGATGAGGGCTTTAAATGGCGCCTTACCGTAAGCCGCAACCGACGACATAAGCGAAGTTTGGAACCAACCGCGATGTTGATCGCTTCCCTCAAGGTAAATATCGGCAGGGAATTGCAATGAGCCGCGCTTTTTCTGAACGGCCGTATGGCAAATGCCCGAATCAAACCATACGTCGAGAATGTCGTCGCAAAGTTTGAAATCTGCTTTTCCGCATTTGCCGCATTTAACACCAGCCGCGAATTCATTTGCCGGAGTATCGTAGTAGGCCTCGAGGCCTTGACCTGTTGATTCCATTTTGTCGGCAATGCGATTCATCACTTTCGAATCGACAAGAGCTTCGCCACAATCGGCATCAGCACAGAAGAGCACGGGCACCGGAACACCCCATGTGCGCTGACGGCTCAAACACCAGTCAGGAGTATTCGAAACCATCGCGTTCAAGCGCGGGCGGCCCCAGTCGGGAACAAACTGTATTTCTTTTTCGACAAGCGCGAGAGCTTTTTTGCGAAGTCCATAGTCATCATCCATGCGAATGAACCATTGTGGAGTCGCACGGAAAATGAGCGGAGCTTTCGACCGCGGACTGTGCGGATAACTGTGCGTGATTTCTTTAAACCCAAGCAAATGACCGCTCGCCGTTAAGTCTTCGACGATTTTTTTATTTGCATCCCAAATTTTCATTCCCTGATACTGCGGAACTTCTTCAGTAAATTTACCGTAAGCATTCACGGCTGAATGAACGGGGAGTTTATATTTCATCCCGACGATATAATCGTCCATACCGTGAGCAGGCGCAGTATGAACCGCACCGGTACCAGCTTCTGCAGTCACATGTTCGCCTAAGATAATTTGCGAACCGCGAGGCATGAATGGATGTTTCGCGACGAGGTTTTCAGCTTCGGCACCTTTAAAAGTTTTTGACGGACCTTCGAGCGTGATACCGGTGTCTTTTTCAAAAGCTTCTTTGAGGTCGAGCGCGAGGACGATATTTTCACCGACAGTTTTGGTGCCAAGTTCGCCAGCGGTTGCGACTTTATAAACGCCATACTCGAAATTCGGATTCAGCGAAATCGCGTAATTGGCAGGCAAAGTCCAAGGAGTTGTCGTCCAAATGACGAACGACACATTTGACACGCCCGCGAGAGGGCCCGACGGTTTCTCGACGACGAACTTCACGTAGATCGAAGGGCTCTTGTGATCTTGATATTCGACTTCGGCAGCGGCTAATGCAGTCTGCAAAGCGATATCCCAGAAAACAGGTTTTTCGCCGCGATAAAAAATTCCATTCTCATTGATTTTCGCAAGCACGCGAATTTCTTCGGCTTCATACTGAGGTTGCATCGTGTAGTATGGATTTGCCCAGTCTGCGAAAATTCCAAGCCGCTGAAATTGCGCTTCTTGCGTGTCGATCCATTTCTTTGCTTCTTTACGGCAAAGATCGCGAATTTCTTTTTTCGTCATGTCGGCTTTTTTCGAGCCGAGCGCCGAAGTCACTTTCAATTCAATCGGAAGACCATGGCAATCCCAGCCGGGAATAAACTCCGCTTGGTAGCCTTGAAGATTTTTATATTTAACGACGATATCTTTTAAAACTTTATTGAGAACATGCCCGATGTGAATGTTGCCATTCGCGTACGGAGGCCCATCAGGCATCGTAAATGTTTTTCCGCCCGTTTTATTTTTCGCGATAATTTTATTGTAAGTGTCTTTGTCTTTCCAGCGCGCGATGAGCGCGGGCTCAGTCTGCGCAAGATTTCCGCGCATAGGAAATTCGGTGACCGGCAGGTTGACGGTGCTCTTATAATCTCGAGGCGTTTCGGTACTCATGGGGCCCTCAAATGAAGTCTAGACTTCGCACCTTATTAGGGACCGTTTGCGCGGTCAAGGTCATGAAGAGACATCTGGGGCCGGTTTTCTTAAATCAAAATTTTCTTTTATTAACAAACGTGTCTAGCTTTCTGACCAAT
>JAYTDP010000082.1:0-4529 GCA_043735865.1 Bdellovibrionales bacterium | reverse complement strand
CGTCGCAATCGGTGGTGGAAAAGGTGGCGTTGGCAAATCGTTTATCTCGACGAACCTCGCGATCTTCCTCGCAAACATGGGATTCAACACGACACTTTACGATCTTGATTTTGGCGCGCCAAATTTGCATACATGCCTCGGCATGCCGCTTCCTGCAAAAACCTTTCACGATTACATCAACGGTAAAATTCAAACGTTGGGCGAAGCTGCTGTCCCAACGAAAGTTCCGAAATTGAAATTGATTTCTGGCTCAAACGATCACACCGATCTCGCGAACATATCAATGGATCAACAAAGTCGCCTCATGTCGGCCATTTACCGTCAGAAAACAGATTTCACAATTCTTGATCTCAGTGCCGGCACCCACACATCGACTCTTGATTTCTTTTTGATGGCGGAACGCCACATCATCACACTTACTCCAGATCCAACAAGCATCGAGAATGCGTACCGATTCATGAAGGCGGCGTTCTTCCGCAAAGTAAAACGCTATGAGCGCCAACTGAATCTCGACTCATTAGTTGTTGATCTCATGAACGAAGCGGAAAAAAACGATATTAAATATCCGTCGGATTTGTTGAAAGCGATTTCGTTAAAGGATCCTGCGCGTGGGCAACAACTGAAAGAAAAAATGAGTTCCCTCGATTTTCAAATCGTGCTCAACCAAACTCGTTCACTTAAAGATGTTCAGCTCGGTAAATCGATTGAATCCGTGTGCAAAAGATATTTCGGTCTCCCGACTGAATTTCTCGGCGCGATAGAATATGATAACGCAGTCTGGCACGCGCTCCGAAAACGCAATCCACTTCTACTTGAGTATCCGCAGAGCCCGCTTTACGCTCAGATATTAGCAATTGCTCGCGATTTAGCGAGCCCCCATATCAAAAAAGCAGTGATCTAAAAATGGACATGGCCAATTCAAAACGTGATGAGCAAAATTACTACGAGATTTTAGAAATTTCGGCAGATGCTCCTCATCACGAAATTGCGGCCGCCTACGAGCGCGCTAAAGACACGTACTCTTCTGACAACGCCTCTCTCTATTCTATGTTTTCTGAGCAAGAGGCCCAAGACCTTCGACGTTTGATTGAAGAGGCCTACTTGGTACTTAGCAATCAGGCGAAGCGCCGCGAATATGACTTAGTTTTAAAAGTAAAAATGAAACAGCCAGCGCCCTCGGACCTTCCGGATTTTTCGTACGAAAAAGAAAATCCAAATGTTCGTGGCGGGAACTTTGTTAAAAATAAAGTTCAAGATTCGAGCGAAGGCAAAATTCCTTTATCGCCGACAAGTGGTGCGATTCCTGCGGGCTTCACTAAAACACGTTTGAGTGTATACGAAGTGAACTCCGGACTTGAAGGCGAGATTGCAGCCTGCAAAGAGTTTGACGGCGAAATGCTTAAAAAAATCCGCCAGTATAAAAATATTAATATTGAACAAATGAGCAAAGAGACGCGCATCAGCCGCTCTTACCTTGCCGCCGTCGAAGCTAATGATTACGAGGCCCTGCCGGCCGCGGTCTTTGCTCGAGGCTTCGTTGTCCAAATCGCGCGACTCTTAAATCTCGACGACAATCTCGTCGCACAGTCGTATATGTCTAAGTTCAAGAAAAAATAACGGAAGCGCGGACCGCTTGAAATTTCAATTTGAGATCACACAAGAAACGAGCGGGTTGCGACTCGATAAAGCACTCTCGCTCCATCCGAATATCGGAAGTCGCTCTCAAGCGGCGCGCCTCATTGATGAAGGCTTGGTCCGTTTTAAAAATCGCACTCCACGTTCTGCATTCATAACTACGATTGGCGATATATTTGAAGTCGAAGTACCGGAACCCGTCTCGCGTGAGCTGACTCCCCTCGAATTAAAACTCGATATCGTCTACGAAGATGAATCGCTCATTGTTATCAATAAGCCTCCGGGACTTGTTGTCCATCCGGCGGCGGGCCATCAAGCCGACACTCTGGTGAATGCTCTTCTCCACCACACAAACCAGCTCTCGACGGGTTTTGAAGCCGATCGACCGGGCATCGTCCATCGTTTAGATAAAGATACGAGTGGACTGATTGTGATCGCGAAAAATGACGGCGCACATAGAATTCTCGCTCAACAATTTAAAAAGAAATCGGTCCACCGCATTTATTGGGCTATTGTTTTTGGCACATTTAAAAATTCAAAAGGCACAATACAAACCTTTCTGAAAAGGCATCCGGGTGACCGGAAAAAGTTTGCCTCCGAAAAAATAGGCTTGAACCAAATCCCGACGGGAAAAATTGCGATCACCCATTATGAAGTGAAGAAAACCCATCCATCCGGTTTGACGCTCATCCATTTAAAACTCGAGACTGGGCGCACGCACCAGATCCGCGTGCACATGAGCGAAGGTGGGCATCCATTGTTAGCAGATCCCATTTACACTTCCTCGGGGCGTTCGAAATCGATTAAATCGACATCTCTTAGAAAAGCGATCGATGACTTCCCCCGACTCTGTTTGCATGCAGCGGAACTTGGGTTTCTCCATCCGGTCACGGAGAAATATTTAGTATTTCATTCCCCATGGCCAATGGATTTAATTCCCCATGTCGAAAAATTGGGGTTCAGTTGAAGCCAGCTTCCTCGACAGTTCCATATTTTAAAAGCGGCTGGCCCGGCGATTTTGATTTTCAAAGGCACGCCTGGGGAGTTTCTTTTTCATCAAAATATTATCATGTCATTTTTGGCAATAAGCTCTTCACTATTGAAGATCTCAAAAAGCAATTTCCCGCTTGTTCATTTCACCGGTTGAAACAGACTCATAGCGATTTTCTCGAATGGGCCTCAGAAAGAACGACCACAGAAAATCCAATGGTAGGCCCGTCGAAACTCGAAGGCGATGCACTTGCAAGTCACGTTGCTAATTTTGCATTGGGGGTTTCAACGGCCGACTGCATCCCGGTTGTAATGATCGATGGCTCAACTGCCGTAGGGATTCATGCTGGATGGAAAGGCGTTGATAACGAAATTATTTTAAAGACGCTTATCGAGCTAAAAGAAAAAAATTTCGATGTCGAGAATGCGCAAGTTTTTATCGGCCCGCACATTTTGCGGTCGAGTTTTGAAGTGGATCGCGCGCTCGGCGAAAAGTTTCAACAGTCATATGATCAGTATCTCAAAGCTTGCCCTGTCAAACAGCGAGCTTATTTTCATGAAGTGATTTTGACTCCTCACCGCAACCTAAAAGAGAAAGTCTTCATCGATCTGCTGAACCTAGCGCGAGTTCAACTGTGTATCGCCGGTATCCCCTTTGAATCGATCCATTTCTATCTGCAGGATACGAAGACTAGTCCGCATTGGGCCTCGTATCGCCGTGAAGGAGCAAATATGGGTAAGAATTTGACCTTTGTGGCTCGACGCGCCCTTTAAGTTTCGCCAAACTTCTAGGCCATGACTGAAGTGAAACTTGTAACTGCTCCCCCGTCTTCAAGCCGTCCTATCGGAACCTACATCGTCGTTGCGTTCAGTTTATTTTTGTTTTTCGTTTCTTTTCTTTTCTTAGCTAACGACCGCGCCCAAAATAAATTGCGCCAGTTCGTTGGCCCTAAGGATCGCGTCGTTTTATCGGTTGCGAGCGCAGACCTAATTGGTAAAGGGACGGTCTATCGCGTTTTGAAAATCTTATCTCCCGAAGGAATTTCCGTTGAGGTTTATGGGCCCGCTGAGAATAGTCAGCGATCCCTTGTAGATCGCTTTCTTCTTCCCGACAAACGAGATGGATATTTTCATATCGGCGGCCAGGCGACAAACCTCGCTCTAAAGGATTTGGACTCCGATGGGCACCCCGAAATCGTTGCCCCTACATACGATCAAGAGTTGAAACCACATTTGAACGCGCTTAAATTGAACCCAGAAACCAACAAAATTGAACCCTATACAGGTGTTGTACCTTGACTTTTTAATGCTCTGCGTCTAGTCTGATCGCCTTGCCTGTCCGTGAGAGGAATATCGAATGAAGTACATGATTCTATTTAGTTTTTTAGCAATGTGCGGCTTATCAGCCTGTTCAAGTGGTGACGGCGGACCTCCGCGAATTGCAAAGTGCGGAAGGGGTTGGAGGCTCCTCGACATAAACCGCGATGCTCAAGAAACAACCGATCTTTCGACGACTCAACCGAAACTCCCGGCGGGTCGTTACGATGCCACTTCTACTTCTCTTTATTACTGGGACAAACAAACGAATGTTCGGATGCAACTCAGTTCGTCGCTGAACGAAAAAACCGGCGAAGTCAAAATGGACGTTGAATGCTTGAGCGGCACAGGTGTGACCGGCAATATGCAGCCTCTTAAAGTTTCGATTCCTTACGTTTCGGGAATGCTAGTTGATGCAAACGGAAAAACAATCCTCTCGACTCGCACGATGATCGCCGAACTTCGAAATGTCCCCGGGCAGCCGCTTCTCAAAGTGACTTCGGATGAAGTATCAAGCGGCGTTCAGGGTTCGATCAAGGACACATACGCGGGTTATCCAAATACCGCTCAATTTCTATATAAGTTGA
>JAYTDP010000081.1:0-3793 GCA_043735865.1 Bdellovibrionales bacterium | reverse complement strand
TTAACGGCGATTCCGTCGCTACTGGTCGGTCATGGTTCTGCGGACTGTTTGAAAGCTGCAGAAGATCTTGAAACTTTTAAACAGCAATATTTAGCGAATGCAAAAATTGTTTCAGATTACGTTTTGTCAATGGGGCACGTGACCGAACAATGGGCGAGCGTACTTTCTCCTTTCGAAACTCAAACGGTTCAATTGGCCGTTGGAACATATCTGCCGATGGTGCAAGCGGCCGTCGCGACCGATGAATCCGTTCAAAAAATCGGCAACTGGATGGCGCAAGTCGACAGCGACTTAAAATCCTTTGGTGAATCTATCGACACTTGTAAAATGACGAAAGCCGATCACGATAAATGGGCGAACGCATTCCAACTTTTTTCTGAAAAGAACGAAGAAAATTTGGGCGTAAGCGTCGAATATATTTCGTCTCTCGGTGCTCAGTTCACAGAGTGGAACTCCAAATGGTCCCAGATGGAAACCGCGCCGGTATTTTTACCGGCCGGCGAGTTTGATGTTGTCAGAGAGGCCTCGCAGGGTTTATTTGAATCCGCCGATTTAATTTGGTCGAACGCGCAAATGGCGATTGACGAACTGGGCGGTATCACTTTGAAGGAGCTTAGAAATGGCAGAGGCGCAAACGACGGAACTCTTCAACTGCACCGTCGATGAACTTTATAAAATCGTTTCCGATTACGAAAAATATCCCGAATTTTTGGCCGAAGTCCGAGATTGCAAAGTCGTCAAAACCGACGGCGCTAAAAAATTGGTCGAGTTCACCGTTAGTGTTATCAAGGACTTTAAATATCGTCTTTGGATGACAGAAGAGGCTCCTGCTAAAATTTCGTGGGTTTTCGAATCCGGCGATATTTTTAAAGTCTCAAATGGCTCGTGGGTTTTAAAAGATGAAGCAGGTAAGACTCGCGCCACCTATATGGTCGAGGCAAAATTTAATTTGTTTGTGCCAGGGCCGATCGCCAAAGCCCTTGTCAGTGTCAATCTTCCCAACATGATCAGCTCTTATCACAAACGAGTAAAAGAGATTTATGGCAAATGAGCGTGACGACGAAAAAGATGAAAAGAAAATGGGCGATGTCATTAAGAAGTTGCTCACTGCCGGTATAGGCGCAGCTTTCATGACCGAAGAACATATTCGCGGTTATTTAGGCGATATGAAACTCCCGAAGGACATGCTTCAATTCCTGTTGCAGTCGGCAGCGAAGTCCAAAGAAGAACTCACGAACCGCGTCGGCAACGAAGTGATTAAGGTTATTAATAAAATCGATTTCGTGAAAGAAGCTTCACGCTTTGTCGAAGAACATAAATTCCGCATCACGGCCGAAATCGACGTCGTTAAAAAAGGCGATTCTCCCAGAGCTGCTGAAGGTAAAATTGAATTTACACGCAAGGATCAATCGAGCGATTCGGTCGAGTAGGCCCCGCCCAACGTCTTGTATTAAAGTGCGACGATACAACTGCCGATAGAATGATATGGGCGAAATTCTCTATTTTTTCATGTCACTTATTTTGTTTTTAGTGGCAACTCGAGGTTTGGTTTCTGCACTGACGCAGAATACTCAGCTTGCAAGTTTGCATTCAGGCTACTCTCGGCGCGCGGTTCGACTTTCACGGAGCTATCGTTTGATGGCGTGGTCATCACTGGCACTGGTGTTTTTTCTGGCACTGGCTCGCTCGTTTTATCAACTTTATCTTCTGTAGTCGATTTTACTGGGTCCACAGGCTCTTCTGTCATAGGCGGCAACATTTGTGGAAGCTCCAAGGGCGGTAGTATCGCCGCCTCTTCTAGAGGGCCCTCCACAGTCACTGTTGTCTCAACGTCGGGTGCCGCATCTTCTCGCGCATAACCCACGGCTTTTTCGCTGATATTTCCGTTTGAATAACTATTATTTAAAATAAACCGGACCGCAGTGACGGGGTTCGTAACGGGCGCGGCCCGAATATAGTTTTCGATGATCCCAATGACGTCGGCACGGTCGTTTTTGGCCGCTTTTACGACGTCTCCCAGATAAGAGAAAAATTCGGTCAGATTTGAATTGTTACGTTTTTCGGTCTCGGCCATTTGCAGACTGTAACTCGTAAGAAAGTCAGCAAAGTCACCAGACTTGTAGCGAGCTTCGACTGCTGCCATCAGGCGGTTGTAGATCTGTGCGATGACTCGATCGTTTTCAGTCGCGAGTTTGGTTTTCGCAATATGATTCATTTTCAGACTTTGTAGTCTTTTGAGAACCGAACGTATGAAATCTTGTCTTTCGGCATCAGCCATTAAATCGGCCTGCGCTTCTAAGTGAGTTTTTCGGCCGGAACTCGCCTTCGACAGCAACATGGAAGCATGCGACTGGATGACCAAGGGTAGTAAAAGTAGGATAGGTAGTATTCTCACAGAGTGAACTTATGCAATTGATGTGCGGAGTTAGGCCTCGCCGTGTTGGGACCTGCGGCAATCAAGAGTGTCGAATCATTTTACATGTTGGTAAGTCTTACTTTGTTGCCTGCGGACCGGCGTCATGCGCGCGGACCGGCGTCAAAAATAAAATTAATAATTCGCCGCCGTCGACCGATAGTTTTTCGGCTCAAATTTTCTTGAGCCGAATCTCACAAGAGGAGTCTACGTGACAAACAAAAAGAACTACAAATTCGGAACCTACAACTGCTATAGCTACCTGAAACCTGTTGGTAAAGGTTTCGAAGTTGGTTTCCACTTTGGCGGCGAAGCGATTTTCGTCGGTAACTTCATCCATAAACTAGAAGCGACTCAATACTTCGCGCAGTTGAACAATGAGTTCAAGTCCTTCGCAAAAAAATATTGGATGGCGGCTGAAACTTCTGGCGCGTGGTACAAAAAGCTTTTCACAAGCTACATGTACAAACACTATTATGCGTGGCTTGACAAAAAATTCAACGCGTACCAACGCACGTACACTTCTAATTTCCGTCGCCTCGAAATCGACTACAAACGCAAATCGCGCGCGTGGGACCGAGAAGAGCGCTACACGGTTCGTAAAGCAGCTTAGTTTTTTCGGCAGCCCCTCGGGTTGCACGAATTGTTGAGGTCTTGGACTTTCGGTTCATGACCGGACGCCACTCGTCACTGGGTGGCGTTTTTTTGTTTTTTACCTTGGGATGCCGAAATCAACCAGTAGCTCGCGTTGAAACACCGATTGGCGCGCACGTCCAAAATCAACCAGGCCGCTTCTTTTTTCTCTCCTTAAATTCCACGATCCCAACAGATTCAAAATGATTTCGCTCGACGTATTCGCAAAGATTTTTGAATTCACGGCCCCAGTTCACGATTCGAGTGTACGGGCGAAAGAGCCATTTAATTTTTAGACTTTTTGCTAGTGTTCCGTTGAGGGCACGTGAGAAATTCTGATACGCCACCTTATTATCGAACCCGAGCGCCAAGTGAATGTGATTTGAAACGATCGCCTTACGATGAATCTTAATTTTAAACCGCCGGGCAAATTTGTCGATTGTTTTTGAGACGTAATTGGCCTGAAACAGAAATTTGGCAGATGTGCTTTTGATTATGTGGTGAACGGGCAGGCGGGAGCTGAGCGGTCGAGCCACCTTTCTTTTGTGTTTGCCCAGCGACCCGCCAAATTCACTCGAGTATTCGTTTAGTTTAAATAGAGATCTTTGTTTCATTCGACGTTCATATCACGAACGTTTTATTTCGCATTTTGCGTATTTCTCATTGTAAATAGACTTTAATTTTTATGGCTCGGGCGCCTGCGGATTCGCACAGAACACCATCGCCCCCATTTACTAAAAGTTCCCC
>JAYTDP010000080.1:0-4766 GCA_043735865.1 Bdellovibrionales bacterium | reverse complement strand
TTAGGCGCGAAAGTGCGCTGGAGTTCGTGCAATATCTTTTCAACCCAAGATCATGCGGCAGTTGCGATTGCGGCTTCTGGTGTTCCAGTTTTTGCTTGGAAGGGCGAGACTGAAGAAGAATATCAATGGTGTATCGAACAAACGATCGTCGGTTGGGGTGATGGCGGCTATGACATCATTCTTGATGACGGTGGCGATTTAACTAATGTCATGCACGAGTCGCGCTTCGCGAAAATGATCAAAAATATCGTGGGTGTTTCAGAAGAGACGACCACAGGAGTACACAATCTTGTGAAACTTCATGAGCAAGGCAAACTAAAAATTCCTGCCATCAATGTAAATGACTCGGTTACAAAATCTAAATTCGATAATCTCTATGGCTGCCGCGAATCTTTAGCAGACGGAATCAAGCGTGCCACAGACGTCATGTTGGCTGGTAAAGTCGTCGTCGTCGCTGGTTACGGCGATGTTGGAAAAGGTTGCGCGAATTCGCTGAAGTCATACGGCTCCCGAGTATTAGTCACTGAAATTGACCCGATCTGCGCACTTCAGGCCGCAATGGAAGGCTACGAAGTCGTCACTATGGAGCAAGCGGTGACCCAAGCCGATATCTTCGTAACGGCGACGGGCTGTTGCGATATCATTACGCCGGCGCATTTTTCCAAAATGAAATCAGGCGCAATTGTTTGTAACATCGGTCACTTCGATACAGAAATCGACATGGCAGGACTCAACAAAATCACAAAGGCTCGCGAGATCAAGCCACAAGTAGATATCCACACATTCAAAGACGGCCGCGAAATTATTGTTCTGGCAAAAGGCCGTTTGGTAAATCTCGGTTGCGGCACCGGCCACCCAAGCTTCGTTATGTCGACGTCGTTCACGAACCAAGTGATGGCACAGATGGAACTTTGGACGAACCGCAAGAAGTATAAAGAAATCGGCGTTTACGTTTTACCAAAAGAACTCGACGAGAAAGTAGCATCACTGCACTTGGCAAAACTCGGAGTGAACTTAACAAAGCTGAGCGCGAAACAATCGAAGTACTTGGGTCTTGGTGAGAACGGACCCTTTAAACCAGAACATTATCGCTACTAAATTTTTTAAACAAAGGGGTCACAGATGAAAGCCATTTTTAGAACAGCAGCAGCGATTCTGATCGCAGTCACTTCAACTTCGGTCTTCGCCGAAAACCGCATGGATATGGGCGTGCTTGCCGGATATCGCATCAACGATGCATCGACAGATGTAGCGGGAGCTTCGATCAACGGTAAGGGCGGCTTTCAGGTCGGCGGCCTCGCGTTTATTCCGATGAGCGGGCAGCTGAGCGTCCGTACTGGATTTATCTATGCGATGCGGAATTATGAATCTGAAGTTTTAGGCGTAAAGGACGACATAAAATTCAGTCACTTCGATGTTCCGGCAACTGTGATGTACAACTTCACAGATCTAGGCGGCATTTTCGCCGGTGCTAATTTGTCGTTGAAAGTGGCCGACGATTGCGGAGCAGGTTGCGATGCGAAGTCTATGTTTGTATCGTTGCAGTTCGGTGGAGATTTCAAAATTGCACCGCAGTTCGCAGCCGAATTCTATTTTGAAACGGCACCAAGTGAAATCGCAGACGGCATCAAAGACGCGACTGCGGTTGTTATTAACGGCTTGTTTACTTTCGAATAGTTAGTTTCGGTCAGCGTTTTTCAAATTCGCTGATAATTTTCGCGGTGATCGATTCTCTTTGTGAGTCGGTCATCGAATCCAAGTGCTGAATATGCTCAATTGCCAAGAGAGATTCCTCTCCGCCTGGGCTAGGAAACAGATAAGACTTGCGTAAAGCGGCCGGCCGATAGGTCGGGGGAACACCAGACGAATAAATAGTGTTTAAAACAGTAGAAACCAATTTAGGTTCGAGTTCATTGGCAGCCACCTCATCGCGCATGGATTGGTTCGTGCGAAGTTCATCTGCAATGCTGTGATTGACCATTATTGCAATTTTGAACGAAACATACTCAATTGGGATTGCACCTGGGCGCTCGGCCGCCACGTTATTTGAGTGTTCAGAGCGGGATAAGATTAAGAATTCTCCGCGTTTATTTTTGAATATGACCTCCGATTCTTGGCCGTAAACTCGAAGCGCCGGGAATACTTCGTTGTTAGTTAGAAGAGCTATACAACGATGACCCACGTGAATGTTTGGCGCCGCATTCGAAAGGATTGCGATAAACATTACGCTTATCGCGACTAGAATTAAAACGATTTTGGCACCCACTAAAGCTCCTCGGTAATGAACCTCGCAAATATACCGAAAATCGAATGGGTTCGCGCCTGTAATGATTCTGACAGGGCAGGTGATTGATATGACTCGGATTACTGATTTTTCAAGAGAAGTGACAGATTTTGTCTCTCTTGGAAACGCTTATTTAATGAACTCGCAATAGCGTTTCAGTTCATTGATGCTCTCTTGAACATCGTCGATCGCGCGATGGGCGCTTTCCTTTTTTGCATAGCTAATACGAAACATATTATTGAAAACAATTTTAAACGAAGTCACATCGAGCATGCGGTAGTGAAGGCGTTCGGCGAATTTCTTAAAATACTTATTTATAAAAAGTCGGTCTTGCCCGATCGAGTTGCCAGCTAGGATTACGCGTTCATTGAGTTGAAAATGTTTTTCGACCAAAGTTAATAGTTCTCGTTCGACAACTTCGGCATCTTTGCCGTTCGGAATCATATCGATGAGCCCTGATGCGCCATGTGTGCGTTTGTTCCAATCGTCCATTCGATCGACAAATTCCTGCGGCTGCTTCACGACAGCGTGATAATTATCAACGGGATTTAATTTCGTATCGGTTACGATGGCGGCAACTTCGATCACGACTTCTTTGTCGATGTCGAGGCCGGTCATCTCCATGTCGAGCCAGAGGAATTTTGTCATGAACCAGTTTTATCAAGGGGTGCTTCAGGATTCACTGCTTTATTCGACGGGTTAGGAATCGAAATAAAGTGGCCAGAGACCTCGCCGGGAGCATCCGGAAGAGTTAGAAAGTCTTCGCAAGTCGCCTTCTCATGTTGTGCACGCTTAATTGCTTTGTTGCCGACATGAAGACCCAGGGTTCCCATGGCGGCGAGCATTGAAAGGCCGAGAATATCATTTCCAAAGCTAAGGGCGAGCGCCAAAACCGACAACGCAGATATTCCGACAAAGTAGCCTTTAGTTCGAAATTCTATCCACTGCTTCATTTTTGGATTGTTTTGGTATTGCTCAAGATCGAACTGGTTCAGTTTCGCGATGGCGCGATCCCAAGGGGCTTGAGCATAAATAGAAAGTGCCACCTGACCCATAAAAGCCCAAAAGTTAAAATGGTAAGTGAAATTGTTAAACCCTGGGCCGACCACTGAGGTAATCCAGCTCGAGGACTCGAGCGTCGTGGAAAACAGATCAGAGCCTAAAAATATACTGATCGGGGTCATCACGAAAATAACCTCGAGGATTCCGTACTTGGTAAAGAACGCGAGGTTGGGCGACCATTTCTCCGCTAATTCGGGCCGTTTGGGAAATCGCTTGGTCAAAAGGTTTCTATAGAAACCCTGGGTCCGGCCGTCTTTGATGAGCCATGGAGCATACCATTTCGCGACCATCTGCAAAGCTCCAGATAGTAGGCCGGCGGCGCCTCCCGCAGATAATGCAACCGCCCAGTGAATCCCGGGATACGTGTAGAGAATGCTTAAAGAGGCGGCAGTACCATTCATCAACGTGCGGGAGATAACAAATGTTCCCTGATATAGTTTTGGTCGGTTTGTCAGCCAATCCGCAGCGGACCGCATGGATTTTTGAAGTTTTCCGAGTATTCCGCCCTTTTCGACCAGGTTTTTTTCTAAGGCGCCCATCTCGACCTGCGAAAGTGGGAGCTCGTAGACCGCCTTTAATTCTGTCGGCGTAAAATTTGCGTTGAGTGAACGCGACAAGGTTTCAGTGTTCTCATTATCCGGAAGGATGTTCGTTACAACGGCGGGGATATTTTCAGCTAAAGTGTCTCGAACCGCACTGTGTATATAGTTTTGAACAGCCGAAAATTCAGCGGGAGTCTGAGTTACGATCGCCGTAGTGACGACTTCATAGCGGTCTCCGCGATGGCTCCAATTCGTACGGACTTCGGGAGCTTTAATCGTTATATTTTCTAATTTTAAATCGACGCTTGTATGCTTCGAATTCATATCCTGCATGGCCCGAATGTCAGCCATAAGAGTTTCAGGAGTGGCGGTCAGGCGCCCACTAGCTATCGGCGCCGACAGTCCGGCAAGTGGTGCCAGAACTAAACTGATCGACAAAAAAATATTGACGTAAAACTTCACAGACGGTGATTCCTTAAGTCTGGCATTATGAACCAAGTTTTTGTTGAAGCAAATTTATCAAGTGACGCACCTAACTGCTCGAAATGAGTGATATAAAACATTCACTAAAAGGGGCTCATATTGTTAGAAATTCTTCGTTCAGTAGATTACGTTTGAGACGCTATAAGCATATCTTTGCTAAACGGTTCGCGATAAAAAATGGCTATGTTGGTCGAAAAAATTCAAAATTATATAAACGGAAAAAAAGTAGCCCCCACCTCAGGCAAATATCTCGATAATTTTGAGCCGGCAACTGGTCAAAAATATTCAGAACTTCCTGACAGCGAAGGCCTCGATGCCGTGTCGGCGATTCAGGCTGCCAACAAAGCGTTCCCAGAATGGAGTGCGAAAACGTTTAAAGAACGCGCCGTCATTCT
>JAYTDP010000079.1:0-12946 GCA_043735865.1 Bdellovibrionales bacterium | reverse complement strand
ACGAGATGGGAGGCGGTGTGGCTGCCTTGTTCGCCGCGAGGGCGCGGATCTTCGACAAGGATGAGTTCACGAAAATCTTCGTGGATCGGGTAGTCCATTTCGCGGCCGCAGCGTGAGCAATCGAGGTGCATCTTGGTATCGATTTTACCTGCGATCTCAAAGGCATTGCCGAGGGTGCGAAGCTCAATACGGACGTCGTATGGAAGGTCTCCGATGAGGTCTTCAAGAATTGCGTTCAGTTCTCCGGATTGGCCCGTGTAAGTATACGTGCAACCTTCTTCGGGTAGATCTTTCAAAATGACAGAGGTGGGAAAAGCGGACTTCTTCATAGGGGAAAGGAAATATGTCAGAACGTGTCAATTGTCAAACGAACAAGACCTCGTCATGATGATCGGAATTGAGGTCACTCTTTGCGTGTTTGGGTTGAAATTCTTCTCGTTCTTTTCGTTGGACTGCCGGCAATTGCGGCGGAAAAGATCGTGCTCCACGAGGATTTGAATGTGTACTCAACGGCAAAAGCCGCGACGGCCCCGAAGTGGAAATTAAGGCGAGGGCAAACTATCACCGCAAGCTCATCTGCTCAGGGCGGTTTCCGTCGCATTCGCGCGACAGCCAAAGGGAAATCGATCACTGGATATGTCCTTGATAGCGATATCGATGAAAACTCGCGAGACTCCGAACCGGCCCCGAGCGGGCTTCTTGGTTTCAGTTATATCTTCAGCCAAATTTCACAGAAAAATCATGATCTCAATACAAACGACGACACGACTTATGAAATTTCACGGTTCTCTGGAGCAACGCAATTTTTCCGCGTATTTTATGATCGCCGATTAACTCCCTCACTGATCGGCCGGGCAAGTGTTGTAAAACGAGAGACCGAGACGGCGGGGAATGCCGTCGTAAAAGGGGCCACTGCTGTTAGCGATATTGTTCTCACTCAATCTTTTTTAGGGGCCCAAGCCGAACTTTTGTACGCGACTCCAGACTTTTGGGTTGGTGGCGGTCTCGAGGTTTCGAAGGGCACGTCGGTCAACATCGTGACTAAATCAGGACCGATTATCGACGACAACGGTTTGGACATGCCGTTTTTTACGATTATTTCACTTGGAACCGGGGCGTACTTTGGCCCAGTGGCTCGGTTCTATATTATGCCTGAATTTCGCGCAGGGATTGTCGTGACAACTGACCCGATGACTCAGCTGTATGAAGTCCTATTGAATGTGGGCTATAAACTCTAGTTATTTGTAATTCACAACTGAAGTCTCGATTCGCAATTTGCTGGTTGCAAAATGCAATTATGCGCTCACAATTTAAATATGGAAGACTTGAGCATAAATACGAAGCCGAAAAGTGAGAAGCGGGCCAAGAATGATGCCATAGTTGCGGTCATCTGTGAAAAGCATGGCGGCCTCGAACAAATGCGCTCCCGACTCGGATTTTCGCAAAAGCAGATGAGTGAACTACTATTGGTCGACCCTTCGGCGTGGACTCGTTGGGTGCGCGACGGGGAGTCGGCTCCAGCCCATATTTATCAGGCGCTGGCTTGGTATTTTGACTCGCACAAAATAGAGCCTGCGGAGGCCATTTCTCAGATCAAATGGAGAGCGAATGATGCGACTTTCGTCGAGGCCGCGCCGGACACTGTGACCGTCGAAACTTGGGAGCGCGAGAAGAAGGCTCTCGTCGAGCAGTGGCATGAGAGTCAGAAAAAAGCCGTCGGTATTAGCGACGGCTGGAAGCTATTTTTACTTATGAACAGTATGGCGCTGCTCTATCTGATAGCAGCGCGGTTTCTCTAATTAATATTAACCGGCATTGTCATACCGACGTTCGTTGTTCCATGTGTTGCAGTAATTGAGATCGTGTTTGGGCCTGGCGTCGACGGTGCTTTGTAGCAAAGGCGCTTTTGGGTTTGTCCCACAGCAAATGGGATCGGGCCGGTGACGAGTCCAGCACTGCATGAGCAAACGCTCATTCCTGGATCGTAGAACGCGGCTCCGCCTGATGCCCCCAATGTTGCGCTAAATGCTACGGTTGGAGGCGAAACATTGCCGTTCATATCCTGCAACTGCAGGTTGAAATCTTGGCATGTATTCATCAATATGTTCATCGGAATCATCGGCGACAGACGTTTCGGAACGCCTGGCGATGTTACGCCCATCGCGGTTACGACAACAGGGAGCGTGTTGTTCCTCGAATCCATAAAACTACCCAGCCCCGGAGTTATGGAAATGGTCGAAGCGCTTCCGATATACCTGAAAAAGAGTGGCATTGCCATGCTTTGCCCCATGCTCATAAAGCTGTTGCTTGGGATAGTTGGTGTGCCAGAGCAAGACGGATCATTGGCAAAATATTCAAGGTTTATATCGCTAGTTGGCCACACGAATTCGGCATGCGTATCGGACCCAAACAACGCTAGTTTCGCTACCATGCGGTCAAGTGAGTTACTATCGTCGATCATGAGTACCGACAACGGATAACACGAATATTTTTTAATTGATGGCGGAGAAAGCGCGAGCGCTTTCAGCGTCGGAGTGTAGTCGTTAAAATCAAGAGTCGCAGAATAAGAAGAAATTGTCGGGGTGCCGCTTGCATCGGTAATCGTCAGTGTAGGTGCACTGATACCTGAAGCAGGTGACGCGCGCTTCGTATAGAAAACTAAACCATCACCTGACCACATGAGGGGGGTGGCGCTCGCAGGCGAACCGCAATACGAATCACTGTAGAAGCTGACGGTGGCGTCGGTTGACGAGAAGTTAAAAGTTGGGTTTTGAAGCCAGCCATTTGCGCCGCGAATTCGTAATGGTGTGCAGACATCATTCGCAATTTTGAGCCCCGTCGCCGGATCGCCGATGACTTTCGAGACGATAATTTGAGTAGCCGGCATTCCGCCAGAGTAGCTGCGATAATTGATGCCTGTTTTAAAATATCTTTTGCCAAGCGAACCTAAAGCGTAAGGACACGCAACAATTTCGGCGCGTCCTTCGTTAAAGGCTAAGTCGAATCCTGCGTAAGCGGCGTCGGCCGTATTAATAGTCACGTCTTCAGAAAGAGAAGCTGGTGCGGCGGTATCAGTGAGACCGGCCGGTTCTGATTTCAATAATTTGAAACCGAAATCACCGAGATGACCGCAGGCGTATCCGTCATTCGTGCGATAATCTTCATTCCCACCGCTTGTCGAAGAGGTGAGGTTGGCGCGCCAAAATATATCCGAACCGTCGAGAGCGCTTCGTGCTGCCGTGGTTACGGCTCCGGGCAGGTAATCATATTTAACATGAAGGGTACTTGCGCCGAGAGTGACGGTCATGCCCTCGCGGCTTTGTCCGCCACCTGAAGTATTGTACCTGAGTCGGTATGGACCTTGAAATGCGAGTACGCGGTCATGTTCACCGAGGGAACTATGATCGAGGCTTAAATAGTCAGCAAAGCGTGATCCGGTGCTCATAAAACATAATTTTTCTGAATCTTCAGGCCGACCCATATAAAAGCCGCCGGATGCGGTAACGTTTGCCCCGAGTCCCCACGCTAATTGAATCGTACCGGTACCGTCGGTGTACGCATTGTTAATGCTTGCATTCGACGGTGAATTTGTCGAGCAAATCGCTTTCGATCCAATTGCAGTCACATCGCCAAACCATCCAAAAACCATCGTACCGGCGTCGCGAGATTCGTATGTTCCACCGCCACGACTTTGAAAGTAGGTGTTCATGGACACCTGCATTGTGTGCCCATTGTTGAGGTTTCCCTCTCCCGTCGCCGGAGTCGTTTGAAAACCATGTTTGGTCGTCACCGGACCGCCAAATATACTAGTTCCATTGTCTAATACGAAATCAAACGCCGCATTTTCAAGAGCGAAGGTACGGAAATAACCACCAAACATTTCAGAGTGCTCGATCACCATGGCTTGACGACCACCTGGCGGATTAAATTTAATGGTCAATATGCCTGTCGGGCCCGAGCCCACTTGATCAAGATATCGGCCAGCAATTTGGCCTTCGCCAATCGCACCAGCCGCGATGATCGGTTTTACTACCACCGCAACATCAGAATCTTGCTGAGTCGAAATTGACGGTTGATCGCCGTAGAAAAACTGCATGTCGCCAGAGGTAGCCGAGCCGTAAACCGCAAGGACTTGCACGAGGCGGCTGTCGCCAGCAGGTACCGAAATTCCGAAACTAGGCGGAGGCAAAACGCTGTTCTTGCCGTCCCAAGAGAAATATATTTGTGGAGAAATTCCTGGGCCGGAAACATTGATGATCAGATGGCGGAGTTGATCGAAGCCCAGAGCACTGGCGCCCCCTAAGCTTTGCATGTTCGATGGAAATTCGATTTTGACCGAAGCTTTGTTCTCCACCGCGCGAGTGCAGGATGTGAGTGCGAAGAGACCGAGTATTGCCGCAAGAACAAGGTTGCCTGATGACACTTTTTTAAAGTGCTTTTCCATAAACGCTCCGCCTGCGGAAAGCTTTCCGCCTAATTAAAACGCATTATTCCAACCTAGTTATCGGGACATAGCCCATGGGGCTGAAGACTTGGATTGAGATTCCTTAATTAAAAGAAGGTATTCTTTTGAGACACCACAAAAAATAGTCGCATTTCGAGACGATTTAATGACGCCACATTGCAAAAAGTGTGGCGTTTTTAATTGGGGTTGACCCTCTCCGCGCCCCTTTCGATAATGACCGCCGAATAAAAATTACGAGAGAAGATTCGCATCCTAGGGAGACCCGCGTGGCACATACTTTCGAACTCATTGAGCAGCATGGCGATAATCACGAACAAGTTGTTTTTTGCCGGAACAAAGAAGTGGGTCTGAAAGCTATCATCGCGGTTCATAACACGACCCTTGGCCCGGCCCTCGGCGGCACACGTATGTGGAATTATAAAAACGAAGAAGAAGCTCTCGTCGATGTCCTGCGCCTTTCAAAGGGAATGACCTACAAAGCCGCAATTGCTGGTCTCAATTTGGGTGGCGGAAAAGCAGTCATCATCGGAGATTCGAAAAAAGACAAAACTGAAGGACTCTTTCGTGCGTTTGGAGCATTCGTTAACTCTCTCGCGGGTCAATACATAACCGCGGAAGATGTCGGCACTTCTGTCAAAGATATGGAATATATCTTTATGGAGACCCCGTTCGTAACCGGCATCCCATCAAGCTTTGGTGGGTCAGGTGACCCGAGCCCATATACGGCGCACGGCACTTTGATGGCCATTCGCGCCTCAGTAAAAGAAAAATTCAACTTGGATTCTCTATCGGGACTTCGTGTTGCTGTTCAAGGGCTGGGCAATGTCGGTAGTAATCTGGTTGATTTTTTGGTTCAAGATGGCGCAGTTGTCTCGATTGCTGACATCGACGTCGAACGCGTTGCCAATATGAGTAACAAGCACGGCGGTTTAAAAGTCATCAATCCAAATGACATTATCACCAGCGAATGTGACGTATTAGCTCCTTGTGCCTTAGGAGCAGTCATCAACGATCAGACGATTCCAAAATTGAAATGCAAAGTGATTGCGGGCGCGGCGAATAATCAGTTGGGCGAAGCTCGACATGCCGACGCACTTCGTGAGCTAGGGATTTTGTATGCTCCGGATTTTGTGGCCAACGCCGGCGGCTTAATGAATGTATTCGTCGAATTAGAAGGGTATTCGTCTGAGAGAGCCTTCGATAAAACGAAGGTTGTCTACGATAACGTTCTGAATATTTTTAAGCTCGCCAAAGAACAAAATATTTCGACTCACACGGCCGCTAACTTGCTCGCGGAAAAACGAATTAAGCAGATTGGGGAGCTCAGACAGCACCATCAGGGCCGCATGGCGCGTCCATTCACCACATTGAAAGAAATGACTTTGCGTCGCTAACAACTCCGGGCTAATTTAAATAAAACGAGGACATATGGAGCCAACGAATCAACCGAAGCTTGTTCACCAAAAAGATCTCTCACAACGCGTGGAGACCTTTCTTGTCACCAACTACAAAGCCGTCATCGGCGTCTTTGTTGCAACCGTCGTATTAATCGGCGTTTATGCGGCGATGCAGACAATGTCCGCGAGCCGCGAGAAAGCCGCCCAAGAGGAACTTTTTGCGATCACGAGTCGCCTTGAAAAAAAATCGACAGAGCTGAGCGAAGCTGCGCAGAAAAAAGTAACTCCAGATCCGAAAAATAAAAAAGCGGATATGTTGGACGATCTAAAGGAGCCAGAGAAAACGCCAGATACCTTGGCGCGAGACTTGGGTGCCCAAGTGAAACAGCTCGAAGATTTTTTGCAGAAACATAATGATCGCAAAGCCGGTTTTTTAGCAGCGATGGCGTTGTCCGATGTTTATTTAGAATATGGCGCGCCAAAAAAGGCGGCGGAGATTTTGAAACCCATTTCAGAAAAGCCGGACAAAGGCGATTTGTTCTACGGCCTCCTCAATTCTCAGTATGCTTTGGCGCTTTCAAATTCGAACAATTGCCAAGAGGCGGTTGATGTTTACGATCGCATTTTAAAAAATAATGAACACAGACACATTCACGCTCAAGCGATGCTTCGAAAAGGCGTTTGCCTTATGACTTTAAATAAGATGGATCAGGCGCGAGATGTTTTTCAAGAAGCGCATACTGAATTTCCAGATTCAGTTTCAGGGCGGTCTGCCGAATCATTCGAACGCTACTTGGCGCTAAAAAAAGGTCAGGCGAAATGATAAGGGTCTTAGGCGTCTTACTTTTAGCCTTGTTGCTCAGTGCTTGCTCGATGTTCGAAAAGCACCGTCAAGTACGTCAGTTTCAAATGAGCCGCGCTTGGGCTCGTCATACGGTTGACGAAGAATATTCCGGCTTTCGCGTTCAGCATCGCATGTCGCCGATCCTTTATAAATCTCTCGTCATTCAAGGTAATGGAATCGATGGTCTGCATGCCTACAACAAACAGTCGGGTCGCCTTGTCTGGGCTTTCGCCGTAAAAGGTGGCGTCGAGGTGGGCGCAACCCTCGCTGGCAACAAAATCTTTTTTGGCGGCAATGATGGTTTCTTCTACGGAGTGAACGCGGATTCTGGCGATGTACTATGGTCATTTCCGTTGAAAGCGGAAGGCCTCGGTGCGCCGGTAGTCGACGGCGAAAACGTTTATTTCTTAGCGGCAAATAATACGGCCTACGCATTAAGATTAGCTCGGGCGAGCAAGTCTGGGTCTATAACAGGATCGAAACGACGAACTTAAATGTGCGGGGGACTGCCGAACCCGTGATTGTGGGCTCTCACGTACTCTTGGGCTTCTCTGACGGCGCATTTGTAGCTCTTGATAAAACGCGCGGCGGAGTCGTGTGGGAGCGTCAACTTGGAACAGGCATTCGATTTAAAGATGTCGATTCAAAAGCGGTTGTTGATGGCGATCGCGTCTATGTCTCCAGCTATGATGGTCAGCTGTATTGTTTAGGAACAAGCGATGGCCATACAATTTGGTCAAATGAAGAAGGCGGTTATTCGGCCGTCACGATTGAGGGCGATACCCTTTATTACGCGACCTCGATGGGAAAAGTGCTAGCGCTTGATAAGGGTTCCGGAAAAACGCTGTGGTCAAAAAAACTAGATCGCAGCATTGCGACTCAGCCAGTATTCTTCCGTGGCCTTATCATCTACGGGGAGTGGGATGGTTCGATCCGCGCCGTGGACGCGAGAACTGGCGCCGCGGTTTCTCATTACTCAACGGGTAGAGGAGTCGCTTCTGCTCCTGTTATTGATAGCACCACCAACATTTTATATCTAACATCCGTCGATGCTAACCTTTTCGCACTTCGCATGGGTTGGACATCCGAACAGTTGGAATGGGATTGGGAAAAACAGTGAATCATAAGTGGATCCGATTTCTCGGCTTTTTATGCGTTTTACCGATATTATCGGCTTGTGCGAGCGGTCACTGCCGTAGCCGCGACAGCGCCCGGACAAAAACTGTTTTTGTTTATAAAGCAGATGGCACAAAACAGTGCGGCATCGGGAGTGCGACCAGCTTGCAACAGGCAGCTCAAGAGCTAACTGATGTCAAAATTATCTCTCAAGAAAATAAGTCCGATGGCAAACTGTACCCAATGGTTTGCGGGGCTCCGACGGGCAAAGTAAATGCATTTGAAATTCCTGAGTCCGACTTGTCAAAAGCAACCGCCGTCGGATTCAAGGAGTTCAAGAAGTGACCCTCGAGCAGATTCATCGGCTCATCCTGGATGTTCCGGATTTTCCAAAACCCGGTATTGTCTTTAAAGACATCACTCCCATTTTAGAAAATGCAGAAGCCTTTAAATCTCTCGCAAAACTAATGGCAGAACTAGTGCATCCGCAAACGACAAAACTGGTCGCGATTGAAAGTCGCGGTTTTATCTTAGGCGCAGGCGTCGCGCAATATTTGGATGCAGGCATGGTGATTGTTCGCAAGCCTGGGAAACTCCCTCGCGAAACAATCGAAAAAACGTTTGCACTCGAGTATGGCAACGACACTTTACACATGCACAAAGGTTCTTTAAAGCCCGGGGATCGAGTCACCATAATTGATGATGTCCTCGCGACTGGTGGAACCGCACGCGCTGTCGAAGAAATGTGCCAGCAGGTTGGGGCTCAAGTTGTCGGACATTTGTTTCTTATGGAAATCGAATTCTTAAAAGGGCGCACCAAGCTGCAATCTCCAGCAAAAAGTTTGATCAGCCTCTAATCTAAACCTTCTTTTACATAACTAAATCCTCGTGCTCGCGATGACCCCAGTTAGCTATATAAAGAAAGTTTAGATTAGAGATGCTTTTTATTAAATGACGATGGGAGCAAGTCCTTAAATAGTACGCGGCTTTTTATGCCGCCCTTATCTGCGATTAGAACTACCGTGTCGTCCTGTGCGAATTCAGCAATGACCTGTCTGCAAACTCCGCACGGGGGCCAGCCTTTGTCGGTCAAGACCAGCACAGCTTGGATCTTTTTGTAGCCCGCTGCGACCGCGGAGAAGATTGCTGTTCGCTCAGCACAGTTAGTTGCTCCGTAGGACGCGTTTTCAACGTTGATGCCGGCAAAGATTTTATTTTTTTCGAAAAGAATTGCGGATGCGACTTTGTATCCGCTGTAAGGAGAATGCGAATTCTTTTGAACTTTTTTTGCCGCCTTTAAGAGAGCGGACTCAGTCGCACGGCTAGGGTTTTTCATTGTTTGCTCGTTTTCTGCAGGAGTTTATCGGCTTGGATTGCGACTGTTCCGGTAATGTCTTGGAGTTGATCGAACTCTTCAAGGCGCTTTAAACCCTGATTGCCACGAAGCTCAATTGTGAGAACGGGTATTTTGTGATCGGCCCACATGTAGCGACCGAGACTTCCCGGATAATTTCCGAGGCTGACCCACGGTAGCGGTTTAAACCCTGGGTTGCCGATGCGTGGTCCGTCGAAATCTAAAACACCTAGAGGCGTATGAATTGAAATAATAAAATCCGGCTTAAATTCTTCGATTTGCTTCATGAGGCATCGGGTCTCAATTTCGCTCGAAGAAGATGGGCCGGGGTACCGGCGCGGATCTTTTTTACGATCAACGGTCCAATATTTCAAAGCATTTTGATCCCAATCGTTAGACGGAAAATTGCGATTGATATCGACTTTATGAGCATTCGTTCTCGTATTGAGTTTCATGCCGTCAGGATTCACAATCGGAATTACGCGCCAAGAATTTCTTGGATCAATCGTTTTAAGCCGGGCCATCCAAGCGCGATTGACGCTACCACTTGCAGGTTCGTCTCCGTGAATGACTGAAATTGATAAGACCCTCTTCGCGCCCGGACCGCCTTGTCCAGGGCGGTCGAAATGAAAGATTGGTGTTCCGTTGGCGCTCGTGCAGCCATCCATAACCTTGACGTCAGCACAGGCGGGATCGAGCATTGTTTTGTCGTATGGACCACCCGCAATTTTTGGCAACTGCTCACGGCAGAGTGCTGTCACATCGACCTTTGGATGTGCCACATCGGCACCCATTGCCGGCGCATGATATGCAAAAAGAAAAGCGGTTAAGTGAAACAAAGAAAAAAGCATTGCCAGATTTTGACAGTTTATTTCGGTGAACGCAACTGGGAGGGACTAAGAAGCTTGGTTTTTTAAAAGTTCAACGTCTTCGCGCACACGCATTTCTCCGACCGATTCAATGAACATCGCCATGTTCAAGTCTTTCGCTAGGATCTCCCAAAAAGCTTCTTTACCAATTCGGAGAACCTGACAGTCTTGCATAGCGTAAATCGTGGCCGTTCGTGGAACATCCGCGATGACGGAAATCTCCCCGAAGAATCCACCTTGCTGAATTCGCGCGATGGAGCGGTTGTTGACGAGGACTCCAACCTTGCCGCGCAAGAGTAAAAAGAAACCGTCGCTGAGGTCGCCTTGCTTAAATAGAATTTGATCCTTGTGATAATCTTCGATTTTGCCTCTGGCCGTAAATAAATGGACGACGTCTTCCCCTATGTCGCGAAAGAGTGGGGCGCCTGAAAAAAACTGATTCACTGCAACCGCATTCTTAAAGGCTGTAATTTCACGTAGATGCTGCATATCTTTCGCGAGAGACATGAGAAGTTCAGTCGGTAACGTGAGAACTATCGAGTCTTCGACCGCGACGACTTCGACTTTTCGGCGTCCGCCTTCTAATATTGCATCTTCACCAAAGATACTTGGCGCGATCAGTGTATTTATCTTTTGAAGGGCGCCACTCGGCAAACGATGCCGAGTTTCAACACGGCCAGAGAGGAGTACGAATAAATCAAGACTGCTGTCGCCTTCGACTACAATAGGCGCATTCTTTAAACATTCGCGAATTTTCCCTTTGTGTAAAATCGTGTCGAGAATTTCTGTCCCGAAATATGTAAACAGTGGCAAATTTTCGAGTGTAGCGCGGAGTTCTTCGGTGTTGAAAAAAGTAACGGTTCGAGAGCGCATCTGGCGCCGGTAAGACTGAATGGCATGATTAAGCGGAAGGAAAAATGCCTGTTGTGCCAGCTGGTAGAGGTTCGAAGATGTGATAATAAAGAAACTCACCAGCATTGATAGGCATCCAAGCGCACTGAAGGAATTAAATTGGAGTCCGGATTTCAGGGCCGCAACGAGCGGGTGAAAGTGGTAGCCGATCGCCTTCATAATAATAACATTCGCCGCTATGGCCCATAGAAAAGCGTAGTGAACAAGTGCGATGAATAAGCCGCTTTCATGTGAGCGATCATGGGGCGATGTCAGGGAGAGAAGCGATCGATGCCGCAAATATTCTGAAATGCGGTTCAAATTATCGTCATTGAAAATGGACTTAAAGAATGTCGCGACTTCACTGGCTTGAAATGGATTGATTTCAGAAAACGCCAGTATGAGCGCTAAGCTGTACGCCTCTTGTACGTAATGCATCGTGGGCCAGACCGCATGTAGAAGGTAGACGAACGCGAAATAACATAAAACAGTCGCGGCGTGAAAAACTATTAAAAATAATCGATTCGTAACCAAAAATAAAGAGTCGGACGTCGCCCGCACGTAAAGTGCAAAACCATTAAACGTTAGGCTTACGTTGTAAACACGGCCGGTTAGAAATAAGAGGAGGACGGCTTTAAAAATATTTTTCAAAGACAAGAGGAGTGATGCCCCAACGATCAGAAAATTAAGGCCGTAAAGATAGGAGTGCTCAATGCGAAAGAACCCGAGAGACATAGCGACCGGCTCTATCTCTTGAAGGCTTAAGATTGCGAGGACGCAGGCGCACATCGAGAAAAAGTAAAACAAGAACGGATGCTCGCCTTCGTTTATAATTCGGCGTCCGATATAAAATTGCCAAAGGGGAGAGAAACTTAAGAATCGATTCCGTTTCGATTCCATCTGCGTTTCAATTTCGAGATCGTCACCGTTGACTAAAAAATTCCGTTCCTTCAGCTGCAGAAGCGTGCGGTAAATCAATTTAAATTGGATGGTGTTTCGCTGGTGATAAATGTTCTCGATAATTTCGGCAATCGTATATTCGCCGTTACATTGAGTCACAAAATCTAAAACTTCAATCGGCATAACGATTTGATCGAATGGTTCGTCGGTTTCAAAAACGATTCGGCCTCCTTGAGGAAGGATCCGGCCGTTCTTTAGCTGAGGACGAAACTTCTCTATTTTCATAACCGATCAGCCGGTCCTAGATTTGGTGGGCCGCTCGTAGAAGTGGTGGAGGCGCTCAATTAAAAATTGAACATTTGTAGACGCATCTTTAATATTCGATAGTAAAAGTAGCGTCTCTGACAATTCTGATAGCGTCATGTCGCGAAGGACTTCGATCTTTGCATTCACCGTTTGTGATTTTATTTTCGGCCACGCGTGCGAATCAAAAGACATGATGCGGTTATTAAATGCGAGTTCGGCGAAATATTGTCCTTGGTTGTTGTCTCGAAAGACTAAGCTGCTGCCGGCGGCGTCCATCCAGATTTCGCTTGCCTCAATGTTTTTGATCGCCAGTTGCACGCGGTGAAACTTTGTACCGGGATGACCGAGTTGAACGGCGCGTTCGAGGCGCGCTTGCAGGACGACGTGGGTGTCGACAAACTGAATGTGGCGCCGATGTAAGTTGGCACCGACGACGCGCGATCGAATTTTAACAGTGATATCTTTCCAGCGGAATTCGAGATAGATCATCTCGCCGACCGTAGTGCCTAAGCGACCATTGTCATCGACGATAAGTAGACCGCCGACAGAAAGATTTCCGACATTCAACTCATCGTTTTGAAAATAAACTCGAGGAAGTTCGCCAACCGCTCCCACGTGAGAATAAGCGATTCGTGAGTTCTGTCGCTTACCTAAAAAATTGTCGTGAACCATTTTTTGAATGGTTTCATGCGGATGTTCTGGCGCGAGAATCAGCCGGCGGAGCATATCGAGCCAATTTAAAAATAGCGAAATCATAGAGGATTATCGGTTTTTTTAACGATTTCCGGAGCGGTCCCTAGGTCG
>JAYTDP010000078.1:0-9344 GCA_043735865.1 Bdellovibrionales bacterium | reverse complement strand
ACTTTTTCAACGTTCGGAGACGCATATGGGAATGTACGTTCAACGCCAACACCGGCCGACATTTTACGAACTGTAAATGTGTGACCGAAACCTGCGCCTTGAGCTTTAATGCAAACGCCGCTGTAAATCTGCGTACGTTCTTTTTCGCCTTCTTTAATTCGAACGTGCACTTTTACAGTGTCGCCCGGACGAAAATCGTCGAATTTTTTTTGCCAATTTTGTTGTTTTGCGCGTCTGAGAGTAAATTCTCTTACAAAGCTCATTTCATACCTCTTCAATGTCGATCTTAGGGGAAATTAATTATCACTGACCCAATAGGCGGTCAAGGATGATACTCGCTGCCGATCGAACGGATAGATGGCGATAATCGTCGGTCGAAGACCCCTTAATTGGCTCTAAAACGTAGTCACATTTCTCTAGAACTGACGTATGCAGCCCCCAGCCGGTCCCAAGAAGAATAAAAGTGGGTCTTGAGCGATCCGTCCACATTTTTTCCCGTAAAGCATTGAAGGTTATGGTCGGGCATTCCGGCACTTCGCGCGCCGAGGTCGCTACCAAAAGTGGCTTCACTTCATGATCGTTTAGCGCGGATTCCACGGTTTCGGCCGTCTTAACCATCCCAATTGCAGTCTTACGCATACGATTGTGTTCGCTACCCTCGCCCACTCTCCAGTGATCCAAGACCCGTTCGACGAACATCAGCTGCTCTTGCAGCTTATTGATTATGTAATAACGACTGACGCCGAACGAGCGCGAAGCGCGTGCGATATCGTGGATATCGAAATTGGTAACATTGGTGGCGATAATTTCGCCGTTTTGATTCCAACATGGCCAGTGGACCAAGCCGAGATTTACTTCAGGGGGATTCATCATAGAGGAGGATTTTCTAATTCGCTTCGTGAAATTCCGCAAGCAGCAAGTTCGTTATCAGAGAGCCGAGCGGCAGCGAGGCGAGCTGATATGGCTTGCTCAGGCGACAACAGATCAGGGCGTTTTTTCAGAGTCACAACCAACGATAGTGCTTTTCTCCACTCGGAAATTTTAGAGTGATTACCCGACTTCAAAATCTCGGGCACTTCCAATCCATTAATTTCAGGTGGTCGTGTGAACAAAGGTGCTTCTAAAAGCCCGTCAGAAAAACTTTCCTCTTGGGCAGACTGAGAATTGCCAAGCACCCCTGGCACAAATCGAGAAACAGAGTCGACGACAATCATCGCAGCCAACTCCCCACCCGTTAATATGAAATCACCCACACTAATTTCTTCGTCAACATGCGCGTTAATAAATCGCTGATCGACGCCGCCGTAGCGAGCTGAAATCAGTGTTATGTAACAATCATTTTCCGCATCTAATTTTGTATATTCGCGCGCGAGCGAATCGCTCCATTTTTTGCCTTGTGGAGACATCAGCACCACGCGGCCTTTACGCCCGCGTGAATCGAGATCAGCCAAAAGTTTCACCAATGGTTCGGCGAGCATGACCATACCGTCGCCGCCGCCGTAAGGACGATCATCGACAGTTTTGTGAGCGTCCGATGTGAAAGCCCTAGGAGAAATGACTTCTACGCCGATTTTCCCAGACTGTATGGCTTGTCCGACAAGTCCTTGTTCGGTCAATGCTTTAAACATTTCGGGCAAAATAGAGACGAGGTTAAAGTGGATCATTAGTTTCGTCAGACCCCAGCAAACCGATCGGTAATTTCATCCGAACAATTCTTCCCTCAAAATCAATTTTCTCAATTAAATCTTTTACGAATGGAACCATAAACTCTTCGTTCTTGTATTTGACCAAAATCAAATCTTGAAACGTGTTGGTCGAAATTCCAGTGATCTTCGTCGTAACTCCACTAACCGAATCGATCATGTCGAAACCGACGACTTCGCCGAGATAAAACTTTTCGCCTTCGTGCGCGATTAAAAGTTCTGAAGGGATTTCCAGCTGGTACCCTTTTAATGCTTCGGCTGGAGTCCGATCGGTGATGTTTGCCACTTTAATAATAAGTCCATCTTTGTGAGCAGAGGCTCTTTCAATCTGGATCGTCTGTATCTCTTGGCGATCCGGAGAAACTAAATAGGCCTCTTCAAAATCTTCGAGCCAGTCCGCTTGTCCGGCGAACAGGCGCACAAATAATTCGCCTTTGATTCCATGCGCGTCCTTAATTTTACCGACTGCATACGAAAGAGTGTCATTGGGATTCGCTTGGCTTTTTGGACTGTCTTGCATGGACGAGAATTTAACGCGCGACGACTTGAGACGCACGATCTATGAAATTTTGCGAATATATTACATAGACCCAGCGGTTCGCGGGGCTTACTCGACGATCTCGAGAACGCTTCGCTTATGAAGCTTCGTGCTTGCGGCATTCAAAATTGTGCGCATTGAGCGGGCGGTACGACCCTGTTTTCCAATGACTTTACCGAGATCTTCTTTAGCGACTTTCAATTCAACAACGGTCGTCTGCTCGCCGACGATCTCGTTCACTTCCACCTTATCGGGGAAGTCCACAAGCGCTTTGGCCATGAACTCTACTAATTCTTTGAGACTTAGATCGTCGAATTTATCACTCATTGTCGTACTCCGGTGCGTGGCTAAACTGGCCGTGGTTCAAAACAGAAAAAAGCCTATGCCTTTGGGGCAGCGGCCGCTTTTTCTTTTTTAGGAGCGGTTTTAGTCGGAACGTAATTGCTTGGAGCGCCGGTAAACTTACGGATCAAACTGTGAACGCGCTCAGAGGGCTGCGCGCCTTTTTTGATCCAATCGTTGATTTTATCCATATCGAGTTGGAGGCCGACATCTTTACCACGTGGAGTTGGGTTAAAATGACCAACAACTTCAATGAAGCGTTTTGTCGCAGCAAATTTTTTATCTGCCACAGTTACGCGGTATTTAGGTTCATGTTTAGCGCCAACGCGTGCAAGTCTGATTACTACCATTACTATTTGCTCCTATTGCAAGGCCGACAGATTTACCGGTTATGGCCAAAAATTTCAAGGGGCTTGAACCAAAGATTTAGAATAAACGGCCCGGGCCGCCCATTTTCATCATGGTGGACATCATTTTTTGAGCCTGCTCGAACTGATTGATGAATTTGTTCACGTCTGACACCTGTGTGCCACTGCCCTTGGCGATTCTAAGCCGTCTGGAGCCGTTTAAAACCTTATGGTTATTACGCTCCTCCATCGTCATTGACGAGATAATCGCCTCAATCTTTTTCATTTCTTTTTCAGGAGGAGCCATGTTTTTCATTTTTTTGGTCAACTGACCCATACCCGGAAGCATGCCCATCAAGCTTTCGATGCCACCCATTTTTCGAAGCATCTGAAGTTGCTTTTGAAAATCCTCGACTGTGAATCGATTTTTCGAAATTTTCTTTAATGATTCACGCGCTTCTTTTTCGCTGACGTGCTCCTGCGCGCGCTCAACCAAAGTTAAGACGTCACCCATATCAAGAATGCGGGAGGCAAGGCGATCGGGATGGAAAACTTCAAGAGCGCCTACTTTTTCGCCGGTACCCAAAAATTTAATTGGGACCCCAACGGTCTCACGAATACTTAAGGCCGCCCCACCGCGGGCATCTCCGTCGGTTTTGGTTAAAGTCAGGCCGGTAAGACCTACGCTTTTATTAAAACCTTCGGCCACATTCACCGACTGCTGACCGAGCATCGCATCTGCAACAAGCATGATCTCGCTTGGGTTTGCGAGCTTCTTTAAGACTTCGAGCTCTTTCATCAACTCTTCGTCAATTTGAAAACGCCCGGCCGTGTCGAGAATCAACACTTCAATCATTTCGGCTTTTGCCCATTCGAGCGCGCCTTGAAGAATTTTAGCCGGTTCGTTGATTCCGGTGCCGGTGAAAATTGGTAAGGAATTTTGCTTCGCTAGTATTTCGAGCTGTTCGCGAGCGGCAGGCCGATACACGTCGACTGAAACCATGCCGGGCTTTTTTTTCAAATTTTGACGAATATAAAGGGCCAGCTTGGCGCTGGTCGTCGTTTTACCCGCGCCGTTGAGCCCGACCATCATGATGACTGCAGGATCGCCGGGACGAGATTTTTTAATATCGATTTCAGTTGCGGCGGCGCCGAGGATCGCTATGAGTTCGTCGTGAACAATTTTGGTAAATTGCTGGCCCGGAGAGACGGCTTGTAGCACGTCAGCTCCGAGAGCTTTTACTTTCACGCGGTCGAGAAAAGTCTTAACGACTTTAAAGTTCACGTCGGCTTCAAGTAAAGCCATGCGAATTTCACGGATCGCCTCTTCAATATTGGCTTCCGAAATACGCGCCTGCCCTTTTACTTTTTTAAGGGTCGCTAAAACTTTGTCTGACAATGAATCGAACACGAATTGAGCTCCTACCAGCGAACGAACGAAGCTCTTTTTAAACTCCACTTCGCTACAAAGTAAAGGACTAGAAGAGTCAGCGCCGAAACCCATAGAGCAGTCTCGAATGAAACGTCGCTAACGCCAAGAAATCCGTAGCGCACTCCATTAATAAAATATAACAGAGGGTTCAGATTTGCAGCGGAACGCCAAAACGGATGCAGTGATTCGGTCGAGAAAAACACTCCCCCCAAGTAAATCAGCGGCAAAAGTATAAAACTGTTTACGGCCGCCAAATGATCGAAGTTGCGCGCCCAAAATGCCGTGCTTAAACCAAGAAATGCGAAAGACAGCCCGCCAAGAATCAGAAACGTGAACAGAGCGAACGGATGAGCAACACCCAGTAATGTGCTTTCTGTCAGAAAATAAAATACTTCCGCCACAGTCAAAGTGATGAAAGAAACGAAAGCGCCGCGAATGAGCCCGCCCACGGCCATTGCCCAGAGGATTTGCTTTTGGGTGATCGGCGCAATTTTTAAATCTTCCAGGTCGCCCGAAAATTTGGCCGATACGATAGAGCTTGATGAATTTTGAAACGCATTATTGAGGCAACTCATCATGACCAGCCCCGGGATTAGAAACGCCAAGTACGAAACTCCGGACGAGAGAGCGATGTGTTTGCCGAGTGAAACCCCGAAAATAAGAAGGTAGAGAGAAGCCGTCACCATCGGGGTCACGACAGTCTGCACAGCGACCTTCAAGAAACGTTTAATTTCACGATGAATAAGCGTAAAAAATGGGACCCACACGAGATCCGGTTTGATTTGCACGCTCATGATTGCATCTCTTTCTGCCGGAGCAATTCACGCACGGCGTTTTCGAGCGTGCCTTCTTCGACGGTCAGGTCGTCGATATTCGCGATCTCAAGATTTTGAGAAGTTAACCACTGGCCGACATTCACTCCTTTTTCAAGTGGATGCGTTTCGTAGATTTCGCTGCCATGGCGACGCAATTTTAATTGGCGCGTCGTGAGGTTACGAATCAAGCTGAGAGTTTTGTCTAGAGCCACGATCTGACCTCGATGAATGACAGCGACGCGATCGCACAGCTGTTCTGCTTCTTCGAGATAGTGAGTCGTCAGCAAAACTGTTGTGCCCTGCTCTTTCAATTTGCCGACGAAGCGCCACAAGTGCGCTCGCAATTCAATATCAACACCCGCAGTCGGTTCATCGAGCAATAGAAGTTTTGGACTATGCACGAGAGATTTCGCTATCATGAGCCGACGCTTCATGCCGCCCGAAAGCTGTTTTACTTTTTTGTGTTGGTGATCAGTCAATTGAAGTTCATGCAGAAGCTCGTCAATCCGCGCTTTGTTATTTCGCAAACCATAAAAACCGCTTTGGAATTCTAAAATTTCGCGGGTTGAGAAATAACCGTGATTCACAACTTCTTGCGGAACTATGCCGATTTGGTAACGCGCGAGCTGATTTGCATCACTCACCGGCTCACCAAAAACCGAAATGAGTCCGCTCGTCGCTTTTTCGAGTGTTACAATACACGAAATAATCGATGTTTTACCTGCACCATTCGGCCCAAGTAGTCCGAATATCTCGCCTTTATTGAGCTCAATTGAGACGCCGCGGACAGCTTTCACTGGACCATAGTCTTTGTACAGATTCTGAATTGAAAGCGGAGATGCCATATCCCTTTTGTATACACGCCGAACGGCCAGCTGTCGGTATTAAGAAAGTCTTTTGCTCTGCATAATTGCGGTAGTTTGCCGATAAGAATGCATGGCTAACCCTGTCCACCAAATGGTTCCGATACCCATTACCGAGTTTATTGCGGGCTCAACGGTCCCCGTTGATCTTTACGTGAAAATTGGTGAAGACAAATTTATTCTCATTGCCAAGCAAAATGCGAAAACTCAAAAGGATCAGTTGAAAACGTATGAACACAAAGAGGTCCATTACCTTTGGGTTCGTAAGGGCGATTACGCAACTCTAGTGAAATCAAATCTGACAATCGCCGGAGTTTTGGTCAATCATCAGGGTCTCGACGCTAAACAAAAAACGCAAGTCCTCACGAACGCGGCCGGGCAGGTTTTTCGCCAGCTCGACACGATCGGGGTGAGCCTCGAAGCCTACTCTCAATCCAAACAAGTCGTCGAAGCTATCATTTGTCTTTCAGAAAATCATAAAGATCTTTCAGAGCTTTTCTCAGCACTGGGCGACGTTTCAGACGTGCTTTTGCGTCACTCCATGGCCGTCTGTTCAGTCAGCACGATGATCGCACAGCGGATGAAATGGGATTCCCGGGCGACGGTTGAAAAACTCGCTCTCGGCGCGCTCCTACATGACATCGGTAAAAAAGCGCTCCCTCCCGAATTACTATTGAAACCTAAAGCGAAGATGACTCATGACGAACTGCAAACTTACGAAACGCATCCTTTTAAAGGCATGCAGATGCTGATTGGTTTGGGAGTCGTACCGGACGACGTGATCTCGATCGTTTTCGAACATCACGAAAATGCGATTGGGATGGGCTATCCTCGTAAGCTTAGAAACATCAAGGTCCACCCGCTTGCGCGGATCGTAGCGCTTGCTAATGAGTTTGTAGACCTTACACTTGCGAATCCGAACTGCCCAAATCCAAAATCCCCACGTGAGGCTCTCGTGTTAATTGACACAACTATGGGTCAACCGTTTGCGAAAGATGCATTCAAAGCTCTCGCGCACATCATCAATAAAGACTTCTTGGACAAAGTTTCTTAAAAGGTGCCAGTTACCTTCTGGGCATTTGAAATTTGGCCCTTATGGACAATTTCATCGCGATCAGTTATTTTTCGCTGATGTCAGCCAGCCAATACCTAATTTCTTCGTTCTATAAGTTTTTTTCGATCGCTGACGTGCAAATCCCCGTCCTGCGGGATGCCCTGCTACACGAAGGTAAAGAGCTTGGCATCAACGGCTTATTCATCATGGGACCCGAAGGTATCAACTCGACATTCACGGGCGCGCCGGAGGCGGCAGAGAAGTTTAAAATGCGATTGCCGGAGATCTTAGGATACGGAGATCTGCTGTTCAAAGATTCGTTTGCTGATCGCCTCGCCTTTCGCGAACTGAAAGTGAAAATCCGTGACGAAATTGTAACGCTCGATCGCGCCGGTCTCGTACCTAACGGGCATCATAATCACCTCTCACCTCGGGAGTGGAATGGGATGATGAAACGAGACGATGTCGTGATTATCGACACTCGTAACAGCTACGAATACGATATCGGACGATTTAAAAATGCGATTGATCCGAAGACTCGGGAGTTTAACGAATTCCCCGAGTATTTAGATGCGAGCGGAATCCCAAAAGACAAAAAGGTCATGATCTACTGTACGGGTGGAATCAGGTGCGAAAAAGCGATCCTCGAAATGGAAAACAAGGGCTTTGAAAACGTCTACCAACTTGAAGGTGGAATTCTCAACTATTTGAAGGAATATCCGCGCGAGGGATTTGAAGGCGAATGTTTCGTTTTCGATTATCGAGTGGCCGTCGATCAAGACTTGCGTCCGAGCGAAACCTATCGTTTGTGCCCGCATTGTGGGCAGCCGGCGGCGGTACGAATTGACTGCATTCAATGCGGAACTCCCGAAATCGTGTGTCAGTCGTGCCTAGGAAGAGAAAAACAGTTCCACACATGTTCGAAAAACTGTGCGCACCATTTTCGATTGGGGCACAAAACAACGCGTGTTCACAAGGATGCATTCAATAAGCGAAGCCCTTTGCCCAACGCCAAAACGGATAGCAACCAACGTACGAGCTTTGAATAAATAAAAGTTGACCGAGTGTTCGGACTTCACTAGTTTCACCGGTCTCAGGTACCTATCTTGTCGCGGGGTGGAGCAGCCTGGTAGCTCGTCGGGCTCATAACCCGAAGGTCGTCGGTTCAAATCCGGCCCCCGCAACCAATTTTTCGATTCGCAAAATTGGCAAAATCCAAATTCCAAAATTTGTTAAGCACTATTTCAACTTCATGATTTGATCCAATAATACAAGCGACCCAATCACCAACACGAAGTATCCAAAGCCGCGTTTGAGCAATTTCTCATTCACCTGTGATGCGTAAAACTGGCCAACGGCAATTCCGACGATACCAATCGCCGCAATTTTAAAAAGCAGCGGCCACTCAAAGATTTGGCTTTCTATGCTAATCGAAAAACCGAAAAGCGAGTTCGCGGCTATAATTGCAAGCGAAGTTCCAACAGCCCTTTTCATTGGTAACCTCAGAAGTAGGACAAGTGCCGGTATGATTAAGAATCCTCCGCCGGCACCAACAAAACCGGTCGTAATGCCAATTACAAATCCCTGCCAGACAATGGCCAGTAGGCCATTTTGGGGGTCCTTTAATGCAGCCGACGGCGCATTTGATCCACCCGAGCGAATCATAGCTCTAGAGGCCAACAGCATGATAATCCCGAAAGTTCCCATCACAAGAAGAGGCTTTGTTAAAGTAAACGCGCCAACTGAAACGATGTGATCTGGAATGTTTGGCAATACAAAATGTCTTGCTACAAAAACACCGGCGAAACTAGGAATTGCAAACAACACTCCAGTTTTATAATCGATCAACTTTTTTCGGCCATTCAAAACCGCGCCAATGAACGCAGTCGTCCCGACAACGAAAAGTGATCCCGTCGTCGCGATCAGTGGATCTTGTTTGAACAAGTAAACAAGAATTGGAACCGTAAGAATCGAACCGCCTCCGCCGATGAGACCGAGAGAAATTCCCATAAATATGGCAGCTAGATATCCTACAAATTCCAATTGCTACCTCTTTATGTTGAGTCTTCGATCAAAAAGTCGAAAGATGAACATCCCGATTATCATGCTGGCGAAAAATATAAATGGACGGCTCTGGAAACTCGCAAGTGATGTGAGTGCAGGCCCCGGGCAATAGCCTCCTAGCGCCCAGCCAACTCCAAACAGAAATGATCCGAAAATAAGGGGAACCGTAATTTCTTTCTTTGTTGG
>JAYTDP010000077.1:0-3593 GCA_043735865.1 Bdellovibrionales bacterium | reverse complement strand
CATCGCCGTCAAAACGAGAGACGAGAAAATCGTAAAAATCCAAACAATCTCAGCCGAGGCCAGCAACATTCCAACAATCATCGGCCCGAGCGCGAATGGCAGGGCGAAAACCAGCGCGCCTTGCGGGATAACTTTAAAATAGCGATCCATGAAAGTATCCGAGACGAAAATTCCAAGTTTCGCTAGAGCCACCACCAGAAAAATGATGACGGACATCAACAGCAAATCTTTTGCGTCCACGCTCACCTGATTGCGAGAATATCGACGCAAGAAACTAAAAGCCGTAATGACAAAACACACGAGTAAACACGCCGTTAAAATCGACATGAGATCCGTACGCTTTTTATTCTTCTTCGCTTTAATTTCGCTTAAAATCGTAAGGTGCCCGGGCTGAATTGGATTTCCCGCCGCTACAATCGGCTGATTCCGCTTCACGTAGTCTTGAACCGGCGGGACCGCCTCACGTGCTTTCTTTCGACGCTCCGACATCTCCTGCATATTAAGAGAAAGATTCGGCACGAGCAGAGTCTTAGCTAATTTCGCCAGTTCCTTTTGATCTATTTTCGAAAGCCTCGCGTATCCGCGCACGAAGCTCAAATCAAATGCGCCGGCGTCGCGAACGTTTTTCACTTGAGACATCGCCAGCACCGACTCGTTATTCTTCGTTCTCTTTTCAATTTCTCGAACCACAACTTCGGTATCTTGATCGCGCACGACATTGTCTGGCAGATCCACGATCTTTTGCTGCGCCCACGCCTCAACGGCGTCATTCAGCATTCTCTGAATTCGAAAATCGAAACGATTTTCAACGAGCCATTCGAAAGTGCTGTAAGGAAGTTCGACAACCATTAGTTTTGCGAAAAAGTCCTCGTGTTTTGCAAAATCCTTCACCATCTGCTGACGAGCCATTTCGCTTTTCGGCCAAGGGGTCGAGGCGATCAACAACCGCATTTCGCGAAAGGCATTATTGATTCTTGCGTAGACGGCGCTATACGCTTCATTATCATAGTCGAAAATTAGCGGAAGGCCCTTTTCGGCATCGATACGTTTCGCTTCCGTCGCAACTTCGTCGACGATCTGCATGTCGAATGGAGATTTAATATCGGTCGTTACAATCTGACCGAGGTGATAGTCTTCCGCCGCTTCGAAATCATTGAATAAAAACAGACAGAGGACGAGAGAAAATAAAAACAAGATCGCGACTCGGCGAATTTTGAAACGAACGTCTAAATATTGAAAGAGACGCCCAGCTGCGGTTTTTTCAAAACCAAAACTGTTGACCCAAGTGAGAAACCGCAACGATGGATCGTGGTAGTTCAGCCGGGTGTGAATCTCAGTCTGTTCGAACGGTTTTTTAGAGCCATTCTTGCCTAGAAGCGACATACTTGCTAATCCTCACATAACTTATCGGAATTGGCTTGTTATTTGCGCATCTCGAAAGGGCGACACTAGCCGATTCCAGACCTTGGACAAAGCAAAAAAACTTACGATTTTTAAGAGAGTAAACTCATGCCTGAAGCTCTTCCCGATCACCGCGACTTTACCGTCCATTTTAAAACCTTAGTCGAGATCATTACGGCGTTGCGAGGACCCAACGGCTGCCCCTGGGACAAAGAACAAACTCACCGCTCACTAACGCAGTACGCAATCGAAGAGGCTCATGAGCTTGCCGACGCAATTGAAAATAAGGGCAAAAAAGAGGTCTGCGAAGAGCTCGGGGATTTGCTGCTCCAGGTTGTACTCCACTCTGAAATTGCCAGGCAGAACGGAACCTTTGATTTACAAAACGTGATCGAGACAATCTCTGACAAGATGGTTCACCGCCATCCACATGTCTTCAGTGATGTAAAAGTGAAAGACGCCGGCGACGTGCGCACCCGTTGGGATGCGCTCAAGGCGAAAGAAAATCCGAAAACAGACAATCCGTTCCAAAACATTCCCGTCAATTTGCCGGCTCTTCAGCGCTCACAGAAAATCGGAGCGAAGACGATCCGTTTCCAGTTCGACTGGAATTCGCCCCTGGAAGTCTTCGCAAAACTCGAAGAAGAAATCGCCGAACTCAAAGAGGCCATGGAAATAAAAACGAAAGATGAGCAAGAAAAAGAATTGGGGGACGTTTTGTTCACTATGGCCCAACTCGGCCGCCATCTCGAAATGGACAGCGAGCAAAGTTTACGACGCGCAAATACCAAATTTGAAACTCGTTTTTTGAGGATGCGCCAACTTGTCGAGTTGGATGGAGGTCAGTTAGGCGAAATTAAAGTCGCCGACCTTGAAAAGTACTGGCAAAAAGCGAAGACTGAAGTGGGATGAGACAAAATATTTTATTTTACTGCATTGAAAACACGACGCGCTCACAAATGGCTGAGGGTATGGGTCGCCATTTTCTCGGTCATCAGGCGAACGTCTCGAGTGCGGGTTCAAATCCCAGCGATCGGGTTCATCCGATGGCGATCGCCGTCATGGCGGAAATCGGCATCGACATTTCTCATAATAAGCCGAAACACATAACCGAAGTCGAAATCGACGAATACGATTTGCTCGTGAGCTTTTCCGAAGACACCGAAAAGTTAAATCTGCCTGCCTCTTTGAAAGTCAAAATGTGGGAGATGTCCGACCCGGGAACATCCCAGGTTCGCCCAGAGGACTTAATTAAAAAATTTCGTAAGGTCCGCGACGATATTCGCAAAAAAGTTTTAAGTCTACGGGCCGCCGAGCAGGTTTGGTAAGTGAGCCGCCCTTAAATCTTTTTGCCAATGCCGATCACAAAGATCTCTTTGCTTTCTTTGCGTGTTGCAAGTGGCTTCAAATGCTTCACTTGCTTGAAGAGTTTTCTGACATCAAATTCGAGATCTTTTGCTCCCCCGCCTTCGAAAAACTTCATTACCATGTTGCCGTTTGGTTTCAGAAGTTTTTGGCACAACTCGATCACCTTGCGGCAAAGGTCTTCCGATCGCGCCTGATCTGTGAAGCGAATTCCCGTCGTGTTCGGAGCCATATCGCTGATGACAACATCGTAAGGAAATCCCTGAAGCTCTTCTTCCTTCAATTCGAAAACGTCACGCACGAAGAATCTCCCGTTAGGGGCTGTTAGCGTAATTGGCTTGAGGTCAAAACCCTCTACGAGTCCTTTACCGCCGACGAGTTCGAGCGCCACTTGAGACCACGAACCAGGCGCACATCCGAGATCGAGCACTTTATCGCCGGATCGGACAATTTTGTATTTCTTCTGAATCTCCGTCAGCTTGTAAGCGGACCGGGCCAGATAGCCGTCTTTCTTGGCCATTTTAAAGTAATGATCTTGGGGATTAAATGCCATATCACTTTTGCTACCATAATTTCATCTCTGGCGAATGCGTTTTTCTTAACTTGTTCTTTAAAGATTGAGCACTGTATAAATAGCACACGGTCAAAGTCTCTTATGTACGCGAGGCAAATATGATTAAAATTATTTTGGTATTACTCTCGGCAAGTCAGGTCGCCTATGCCTGGGGCGAGCGCGGACACAACATGACCGGCTATTTGGCAGCACTTACGACCGAGCAATTTATAACTCCGGCTCAGAAGCAAAAATTAGGGCTTTGTTTTCGAGG
>JAYTDP010000076.1:0-5554 GCA_043735865.1 Bdellovibrionales bacterium | reverse complement strand
CTATTTTTATTTGTCGTCGTCAATATTCTCGTGATGATTTCTCTCTCGATCATTTATTCAATTCTTGCCGGCATGTTCGGCCTCCCGATGGAAGGTATCGCCGGGCTTATTATTTTCTGTGTTCTGTTCGGTTTCGGTGGTGCGTTTATTTCACTCCTAATTTCAAAGTGGACAGCCATTCGAATGATGGGGGTTAAAATCATCGAGCCGGGCACAGCTGATCCGGCAGCCCGCGCGCTGGTCGAAAAAGTCCACGCTTACGCTCGCGCCGCTGGTCTGCCAAAAATGCCAGATGTCGGATTTTATACGTCTCCCGAAGTAAATGCGTTCGCAACCGGCCCTTCTAAATCAAATTCGCTAGTTGCAGTCTCATCGGGACTTCTTGAGAAAATGGATGACCAAGAAGTGGGCGGAGTCCTCGCCCACGAAGTCGCGCATATCGCCAACGGCGATATGGTGACGATGACCCTCCTTCAAGGTGTCATTAATGCGGTTGTAATGTTAGCTGCGCGCTTGATTGCAAATATCATTGTCAGCCAACTCAGCCGCGATAATAATCGGCCCGGTTATTTTCTGCGCAGTATGATTATTATGGGGATTCAAGTCCCGCTCTCGTTTCTTGGCGCAATTGTTGTGATGTGGTTCTCTCGCCGACGTGAATTTCGTGCGGATGCCGGCGGCGCCAAGTTTGCTGGACGCGGCCCAATGATTGCCGCGCTTCAGAAATTACAGCGCAGCACAGAGCTGGTGGATAAAAGACAAAACGCCATAATGACTTTTAAAATTTCGAGCGGTAGCCGGTCGAAAATGGCGCGATTTTTTTCGAGCCACCCGCCACTAGAAGAACGTATACGTGCGCTTCAAAATCCAAGTGTTTAACCGATGGGCTTAGGACTCGGGCTCGCCGCTTTTACCGGACTGTGCTGGGCCTTACTTGCGATTTGCCTGAAGTACGCCCTTCATTTCGCCAACACCGGCAATATTGTCTGGACACGAATGTTTTTTGCGTTCGTCATGCTTTTCGCCATTCTCTTTATTAAAAAGCCGAGTTCTATTTGGACAATTTTTAAAAAGTCGCGCTGGATTGTCCTGTGGTCGGGGCTATTTCTTGCCGTCAACTATTTCGCCTACATGAAGGGCCTCGAAATGACTTCGGCGTCAAACGCCCAAATCATGATTCAGACGGGGCCCATCGTATTTCTTCTGATGGGCGTTTGGTTTTTCGATGAGATCCTCGTTTTTAAACAATGGGTTGGAGTCGCGATCGCGATCGCCGGTCTCGCGTTATTTAATTGGGATCAATTGCGCGTCGCCGCCCAAAATCTGAGTGCGATTGGTTCGTCAGATCAGGCGCACCAATATTTAGTAGGGAATGCCTGGATTATCACCGGAGCCATCGGCTGGGCCATTTTCGCCGGCTTCCAAAAGCAACTGATGAAAAAACATAACTGGAAGGCTCAAGAGTTAAACCTTGTTATCTACGCGATCTGTAGCGTGGCGCTTTTCCCCATGGCCGACCTTTCAAGTTTGACTGGTCTAGATAGTTTTCAATGGTTCATCTTGTTTCTTTTGGGACTTAATACTCTTCTCGCGTACGGCGCATTTGCAGAAGCAAACCGCCTGGCGCCCGCGAGCCTAGTGAGTCTTATTATCTCCTGCAACCCTCTCCTGACGATTTTTTTGATGAAGGTGATGGAACATCTTGGTTCGACCGTGGTTTCTCCTGAACCCATTATGTGGAGCGGCTACCTAGGAGCGGCTTTCGTCGTGAGTGGAGTCGCGATCGCCGTCTATTTTAAAAAGCGCCCGGTTGCCAAGACAACTTAGACACAATTGGAAGCATCCCGTCTCAAAAAAATAATAGTCTCACGGGCCTTCCACATCCCAATAATTCAACTTAAGCTATTTCTATGCTCAAAGTCCGCTTTCCCCATTACATCGCCCTCACCGTCGTATTTATTATGATCGGCTGTTCGACTGCCAACAAAGAAGTGATGCCACCCGAAGTCTCTTATCTTCCACCTGAAGCAGCCGGTTGGCCGGTTCTTTCGAACCACTTGCGACCAAAAGAAATAAAAGCCGCCGAAGATTATTTATCGGGGATAGAAAAACAAGACCCGAAAGAAAATAACAAATTAGCTCTCAAGTGGTGGATTGAATATAAGCGCGCGCAGCTTTGGGCGAAGTCGAATCCTGTTGAATCATGTGCGAAGTTTACCGCACTCGCATCGGAGCCGCAGTTCCCGATCCGCAAAGTTGCTTTTGTACGCGCACAAGAGGTTTGCGACGCCAAGAAAAATGCGCTCACTGAAAATTTGGATCTATCAAAAATGGAACCATGGCTTTTATCAAGCGCTCTCGACGTCGCAATCTCGAACGCCGAGAAAGAAAAAGATTCAAAGGCACTAATGGCCCTTTATCTTCGAAAATCGAAACTCAATATAAAAAGAGATACCAAAGTTGATCTCACTGAAAAGGCTTTAGGGATCGCGAACCGTCTTGGGCTAGCAGATTCGCAAAAGGAAATTCGCGCGCGGTTGTTTAGCTTGGCGCCGAGCTATAACCCCAATCCCGAGCGCAAAGAGGCGCTGGCGGTTGCAAACGATTTCAAATACTATCGAAAATTCGACCAAGCACGCGATTTTTATTGGACCGTAATCAAAAATAAAAATTCGACGTTTACAGATAAAGTCGCGGCCTATCGCGGGCTCCGCTTATCGTATCGAATCCAGTTGGATCGCGAAGAGTCGATCAAGGTGACAGAGCAACTCGTGAAATATGTCGACACCTATTTTAAGAAGTGGAAGAAAAAGGATTTAAAAGCAATCGCCGACGTTAACCTTCTTCTTGCCCGTGACTATTGGACAGAACAAGAAAACGCGCCCGCCGAGCGCATACTCGAAAAACTATTACATCGGTTACCGGCTGGGCCGGCACTTGCTGAGACCTTTTGGATGCTCGGCCGCATGGCTGAAGAGAAGCAGGATTTCGCTACGGCCGTCGTGCAGTACGAAAAGGCACTGAATCAGCCCGCGATCACCCAAGCCTTCGGAAACCGACTCAAATGGTATTACGCCTGGAATTTACGCAAACAAAAAGAGTTTACTAAGGCGTCGTCCGTATTCACTGAACTAAAAGAGTCTGCCGATAATCCTTTCGACAAAAGCCGCTATGAATTTTGGCTGGCGATCACCTATCGTGAAAATAATGAGCCCGGAAAATCTGTGGATACTTTCGAAGAACTCATCGATGAAGAGCCACTTAACTTTTACGGACTGCTGGCCCATCGGGAATTAAAAAAGCCCCTACCCGTCGTGGCTTTGAGAAAAGATGTTGGATCAGACGAGACTCGCATCAAGTACACATCGACCGTGCGCGAAATCGTGGACGAAAATTTGATCGAGTGGTTAATTGCGGTCAAAGAAAATGAGTTGGCCAAAGATTATTTAGCGGATGCAAGTGAGCAATTAAAGAAAAAGAAATCTGACGATCTTGCCGATTGGACAATCCTTTTCAAATATTACTCTCGCGCCAATCAATACTTGCAATTATTTGCCCAGGCCGGGAATCTCTCTCCATATTCTCGAAAATTACTATTTGAAAAGCACCCCGAACTCGTCTTTCCACGCCCCTATTATGAAACGGTTTCTTCGGCCGCGAACCGATTTGGTATAAGCACCGAATTTATTTACTCGATCATGCGGCAAGAGAGTAGTTTCAATCCGGAAGCGCGTAGCCCGATGGACGCCTTCGGCCTCATGCAACTTCTGCCTGAAGTAGCGAAGCGTTCGGCCGAAGCCCATTCGATTGAATACGAAACTCCCGACGATCTGTATGAGCCGCACGTGAATATCCCAATTGGCTCGGCCCACTTAAAAGAGCTGTGGGACCGCTACGACGGCGAAGTCATATTGGCTGCCGCATCGTACAACGCGAGCGAAAAAGCGATAATGGGTTGGATGAAAACCCGCTACCGTGGCGACACGATCGAATTTATCGAAGATATTCCTTACGACGAAACCCGCGATTACGTAAAACTTGTTTTGCGAAATTTAATTACTTATCAAATGCTAAACACGTCGGCTGATTCTCTCGCTTTCCCTGAGGCTGCGCTCAAGATCTCGGCGCGGGATTCTGCGAAGTGATGGTTCGGGCGGCGGGGCTTTGGGCGCGCTTCTTGGCACTTTGCGCGCCAATGCTGGTAGTCGGAGTTATGTTGAACTTCGCTAGTGCTCGGGCTTCATCTGCTACTTCATCTGCCAGTGAGCCAATCAAAGCTGAGCAAGCCAAAGTTGAGACAAAGTCTGCCGTCGATGCCGATCCCCAACCAGCCGACGCTGGTCCCGATCGCTTTGATTCCACAAATCCAAATGAGACTGCGAAACGTAACCGTGCTCTCGCGGAACGAGTTCGCAAGATTCTCGCGGGGGTCGAAGGGCGTGAGGGTGCTGCGGGCGGTAGTGGCGATGCTGGCGGCAGTGGCGATGCTGGCGGCAGTGGCAATGCTAATGGGGCGGACGCGGCTTCGCGTGGCAGCTCAAAGCCAGGGGATAAATAGTCGCCCGCTAACCCGACCTATGAACATGCCGACCTTTTCTTTTTTTATACGGAATTTGTTTCGTCGCCTCTAAATGATTTTGCAAAACATATTTTAAAGCAGTCGCAAACGCCTTTCCCCAATTTAAAATTCGCGTCCACGGGCGAAGGTGCCATTTTATATTGAGTTTCTTGGCAAGACTGCCGGCGATAGCCCGTATGAAACTTCGATATTGATGTCGCGTCGGATAAAGTGCCACCAGATGAATGTGATTTGAAGCGATGGCCTTACGATATATTTTGATTCCAAACCTTTTGGCAAAAATTCGAAAGGATGATTCTATTGCTTCTCGATATTTGAGAAGCGAGCCGGTACCGCGAATATCTGCTGATAAAACCGTGTGCAAAGGATTTTTCCTTGAAAGCGGTCGCTTTGATTTGCGCTTTTTTCTTAAAAGCTCGCCACCAAAGTCACTGGAATAGTCAGATAATTTAAAAAGTGTTTTCTGCTTCATTGGAAGTTTGTATCACACGTTTTATTTTGAACGAATATTCGTGCTGCATAAAATCACAACTAAAAAATGTCCGGAAGATTTCGACACGTCTCAATCGCATAAGATACCTTCGCCCCGCCATTTATTTTTTTGATGAATCCTATACTACGCAGGACATAAATAAATTCTGTATACGCAAACGTCGAGAGTCAAATATGCGTCAAGAGTTTTGTTATGTATCTTTAGGGGTGAACCTTGATAATAGAATATTTAAAAGCTCCTGGGACGAACCGCTACCGGTACATATTTAGTAAAGTAATTCAGCGGTTAGCTGAGTTACCTTGCCCGCGCCTCACCTTCACCACCCAAAACCAGGTCGCCTCACCCACTGGAACTCACCCACCGGCTCCCGCCCGAAACCAAACTCACCCCACTGTCCAAGGCTTATTCACAGACCATATAGAGTGATCAATTCCACCGCCCGTATCAATAAGATATACCAACAATTTCAATACCTTAAGGTA
>JAYTDP010000075.1:0-15577 GCA_043735865.1 Bdellovibrionales bacterium | reverse complement strand
AGATTCATCAAGATTTGCTTTAAGCGAATTGAATCTGTCAGAATTGTTTCAGGCACACGGCCCACAACTTCCATCGAAAAAACTATCTTTTTTGCCAAGGCACGTGGGCTCATAACCGAACGAACCTCGTCGATGAGCAATTCGAGCGATATCGGCCTTTTTAATACGACTAGCTTGCCGGCTTCAGCCTTTGATAAATCTAAAATGTCGTCGACTATTCTCATTAGTTGTTCGCCGTTTTTTATTAAACTTTGAGAAAGGTGCTGTTTTGATTCAAGAGAAAGATCCTCTCTCGCAATCATTTGCGAGAATCCCATTATTGCATTGAGTGGAGTTCGGATCTCGTGGGACATGTTGGCCAAGAATGCAGTTTTTGACTTGTTGGCGTCCTCCACCTTCATAAGAAGTGACGCGTTTTGCAGCGACGAATTCAGATGCTTGATGAGGTTTTGGAATAATACTTTTTCGCTGGAAGAAATCGGCTGAGTTTTGACGAGGACTATGAGGCCCACCCGACCGTACGCCTCAATTCGGTAATTGAGACACTCGGTGACACCTTGGGCGTCTCGTAAATAACTTTGGCAGTCGAGATCTACCAGTTCTTCCCCCCGAGTGTCCTCGCGCTCGCCAATGCTCACATTTAAAATAGGCTTGAAGTGTTCGGACCGAATGCTATTAGAAAGAATGAAGGCGTCTGGATTTTGCGAATCTGACAAATACACACCGACACTGGCTCGCTCGCCCAGGATTTGTGTCGCCCCTAGTTCAAAGGCTTCGATAATATTTTCAAGTTTTAGATCTCGGTTCATTTCGTGAAGCGTACGATTCAGTACCAAAAGATCTTCTTCTTTTTTCCGCTTCTGTAGCAATGTCGCTTTTAACCGGCTGTTGATATCTTCCACCTGCCGAGCGTGCTTGACGTTCGTCACGATGATGAAAATCAGTAACCCTGCAAGCAATATGACGCCAATATCAATCATAGATAAAAAAGTTCCGTTCAAGTTCACTAGCCACTTCGCCTCAATTGTAAATTAAAATGTGTCAATTCGCCCCGATTAAGCACCTTTGCACCTCGAAGATGGCCGCGAACTATTAATAGATGCAAATCACAGGCTAGCGCGCTTTGGAACGACTTTTGCTCAACCCTAAAACGATATCGAAACGAGCGCGTGGCTACATGCGCACCAAACAAGGAGTATTAAATGTTAAACGAAAACATTATCAAAGGTAAATGGGACCAGTTAAAGGGCTCAATTCAAAAAACTTGGGCGAAGTTGACTGACGATGAAGTTGAATCGGCACGCGGCGATTTCAATAAACTTTCTGGCATTGTTCAGTCGAAATATGGAGAGACCGAAGAAAATATCCGAAGCAAATTTAATTCATTCGCTGCAGAACTCGGCAAAGAAGATAAAACTTCTTATCGTGCAGGCGAACCGCTCGTTTAAATTGCACCGGTAATATCGGTACATATCTGTCGAGCCCCTACCCAGGGGCTCTTTTTTAATCTATCACCCATAACAATTGAAGGAGACCACATGGATCAGCAACAAGGCCAAGGCCGCAAAAGCCAACGAGAAACCTCAACATCAGATACATCAGCTGTCAGTAACTCAGAACACGCGATCGGCAATATCGATCCGGATCAGATTTATAAAGTTGTTCAAGACGCGTTCGGCGATTTAAATGCCACTTACACAACAGTACGCAAACAAGCACTCGATATGATTTCAACCCGTCCGTTCTATGCTCTTGCAAGCGCAGCCGTTATTGGGTTGGCCGCAGGTTTGGCATTCCGTAATCAGATCGTGTCTTCAAAGAACGAGACTTCAACTCACTAATTACAAAGAGGGTTCTATGCTTCGCTTTCTCCGTTACTTGGCTTATGTAATGATCTCGCGCAAAGCGATTCAGAGCGCACGTTCGGTATTTGGAGAAAGAGGACTAGCCGTGCATGTCTTTGATGCGGCTTCTTATAATTTAAAATTAAAGATCCGCTCTGCAGTTGCAGGAATGATGAGCGCCGCGCTTACTGGAATCGGTGCAATCTATTTATTGTTTCATACGGCGGCCGAGTATGATCAAAACGGCTACATCGTTTTTAATGCTCAAAAGTCGGTCTGCCTGGTATTCATTTTTATCGGACTAGGTTTGATACTTTTCTTTGCAAGGGGCGGGACTACGTTAAAACCACTCAAACAAGCCCCTACTTCAGAAATCCCTATTGATCGAAGTGAACGGGCGAAGCAGCTTCACAATTTATTTCAGATGGTTAACACAGAAGCCGCAAAATTTCTTGAGCAGACAACCCGGCCAAATCAGAATTCGTCTGAAGCTAGACCTCCAATGAACGAACGCGCCCTTGTGTAAATTTGCCCCATAAAACTAAATTGACATCCCCAGCTCAAATATAAGCGAGCAAACGTTGCGCACGGTCTTTGCTTTATATTGTTGTGAATCAACAGTGAAAAGCACCTTATCGCGGAGGGGAACGCTCATGACCACAACTACGACAGAAAATGAAACCAAATCTTTGAATGTAAATATCCATAATCGGAATATTCTGATTGTCGAAGACGACCATGACGTGGCGTCGCTAGCTCAATACATCATTCAGAAATGTGCGCATACAGATTGCGATATTGTGAACGATAGCTACGAGGCAATCGAAGCGCTTTGTGAAAAAGGTTACGATTACCTCGTCATCGATCAAAACTTACCAGGACTCAAAGGCGTCGAGTTCTTGAAAGCTCTCGATAGATACCTTGATCAAGATCCTGTGCTGAGTGAACAAGAGCGTTTTCTACATAAAATCCCGGCAGTCATCATGTCCAGCAGCAAAGTGACGATCCCAAAACATTTGAAACTGAAACATTTCCAGATCACTGAAGCTATCGACAAAGAACATTTGAACACTCATCTTGAACGCCTTTTTGGAACTCCCGAATACGCGACAGATGCAATCAAAACTGAACTTGAACCTACCCACTAATAGAGTCACTTCACCACAACCCACCAAATAAAAAAAGGACCCTTCAAGGGTCCTTTTTCCTTTTCAATATTGCAAATAAAGCTATTTTTTCTTTTCCATCTTTTCTTTCATTTTCTCCATGCGCTTTTCCAACATCTCTTTGCGGCCTTCCATGTTGCCCATGCGCTTTTGCGCATGCATCTCAATCATCTTATCGCGGCACGCTTTTAGTGCTGCATCGTCAGCGGCTGCATTTACGCAAGTCTTGTGGGCGTTCATAGCCGTCAAGTGCTGCTCGATCTCAGTTTGCATATGCGTTTTGCGCTCCGCAAACGTCTTACCCATGTCGGGGCCTTCCTCGACTTGCGCGAACGCCGCGAATGAACCAAATGTGAGCGCAAGAGCCAGAAGCAATTTCATAATTTCTCCTTAGATTAAGTGATTTCTAGAGGCTTAATAGTAGACAGAGGTAATTTAGGTTGTCTAACATTATATGGAAGAGGTGCAAATGAAACTGATTTTGATCCTATTGTTTTCAGTGCTGAATTCGAGCGCTTTTGCCGATTGGAGCGGGGTTCTAGAGGGCCAAGGACAAACTCTTAAAGCGACATACGAAAATTGCGATATGTATGCCGACTTCTATCTCGACCGCCGGATCGGCGCATTCGAAATTTTAAGCCTCAGTTATTCTTGTGCTATGCCGACCGCAACACTCTATCAAGCATTCTCCAGCGTTAAAATGAGAATCGAAGAGTCCACAGGTCACCTCATTCATAATGGTGTCGATATCGGCCTCATGTCGGATCAGTCGTTAGAATTCACGCTTAGCGAAGGAACCGGAGCGCAGTTTCGATTTGATGTCGTGCCTGGCACTGCGGCATGGGACACGAGGATTGTCGATCTTGCGACTGGAACACCAATAACTGTACGATTGTGGTGATTATTTTTTCTGTTTTAGGGCGGGATTCAGCACTTCAACAAGAATCCCGTCGCGCATCGAGTATGGCGTAACGTACACCTTACGTATACCGAGCGCGAAAATGATTTCTTCAAGAAGAATTGCGCCAGCCAAAATCAGATCAACTCGCTTAGGTTCGAGTCCCGGCAACTGCTTCAGTTGCTCGCGCTTCATATGACACATTTCCGCAACGAGTGCGGAGAGTTCAGTGCGATCGATTCCTCGGCCTCCCCGTCTTATCTTTTTCAAAATACGATTGATCGTGCGAATTGTTCCACTCGAACCAAAACAAAATCGCGCCCGATTTAAACGTTTCGTTTGAAATACGGGAGCAAGACGTTCACGAATGTGCTGTCGAAGAGCCAGAACCGGATGAAGCTCACCCTTTCTGAATACGGGCGGGATATCTTTGAAAAACATTTGCTGGAGACGGTTTGCACCAAGGTCAAAGCTGTGGCGCTCAAGAAGTTTTTGACCCCGAGACAAGGAGACTTCAGTGCTACCGCCTCCTATGTCGATCAGTGCAGTCACTCCAGCGAAGAGATCTTCATTCGCCAGAATTCCCTTTGCAATGAGATCCCCTTCTTGATTTCCGCTGATAACCCGAATTGAAATTCCAGTTTTAGCTTTCACTTCTGCGATAAATTCTTTCGAATTGGTTGCTGTCCGCAGCGCACTGGTGCCAAACGCGTAGACGTGGGTGACCTTCAGCTCTTTTAGCGCACTTCCAATGCTGTGGAGTGCGGACATGCATCGGCGCATGCCTTCGGGAGTGAGACGACCGGTAGAAAAAACTCCGTCACCTAAGCGCACCATTCTCTTTTTACGAAAAACGCGCTTCAACTCTTTGTTCTTGTTTTCGTACAGATCGAAACGGAGAGAGTTCGTCCCGATATCGAGGATTGCGATTTTCATCTTTTTGTTACCGAAGACCGGAGTTTTCGGAGTTGAGAGGGCTGAATGCAGCATAGTAATTTTGCAGTCCCCTTATCGATGCGATCATCAAATTCAAGTAGCGCGAACCCGCCCTTTTTGAATTGAAAGACCGGCGCGTTTCGGCCAGCTAAAAAATAGGCGAAATACTGGCTGAGTTCGGGTTCGTGGCCGACAACTGCGACCGTCGCGACACGCCCCACTCTTCGCAACCATTCAAGTAATTTTTCAGGCGATTGTCCAGGTTTCAATTCATTTATTTTCAGTTCTCGCGCGTGGGGGAACTTCTTTTTCAAAATTTTTGCCGTCTGCACAGCGCGCGTCAGCGGCGAAGACGCGATCAGATCGATGTCGCTCCATAACTTGCTGATATCGATGGCCACTTTTTTAAAACCCTTACGGCCTTGCTCAGTCAAAGGACGTTTAATGTCAGAGAGGCCGGTCTGCTTAAAAGTGTCTCGATCCTCAGCGATGGCATGCCTGACAATCAATATGCGGATACCCATCAAATTCCTCTATGAAGATTAATTAAATAATCGTGCGAGCTGATTTCATCTTTATCGGCTTTGCGGGCCACATAATTGCCATCAGGGTGCAGATCCCAACCTAGAACCTTGTCTTGAATCATATATTCGAGTGTCTTCAAAACTTCTTCTTTTTGATCACGGTCTTCAATAGGAACAATGACCTCGATCCGGTTGTTTAGGTTGCGGTACATCCAGTCGGCGGAGCCCATATAGAACTTGCCCTCGACTGGATCCGTTTTCCCGCGCTGGAAGAAAAAAACGCGCGAATGCTCGAGAAACCGCCCGATGACAGAAGTGACGGTTATATTCTCACTCATGCCCGGCACGCCCGGGCGAAGCGAACAGAAGCCGCGCACAATTAAATCGATTTTCACCCCTGCACGAGACGCCTCATAGAGAGCTTCACAGATCTCTTGATCCTCGAGGCTGTTCATTTTTGCGATAATACGGGCGGGCTGTTTTGCTTTCGCAAAATCTTTTTCCTTATTGATGTAGTAAATGAATCGCTTTCTCATGTTTACAGGAGCCACCATCAGTTTCTGGTAGCTCTTCTTGAGTGATAAGCCAGTCAGGAAATTAAAGACCTCGATCAACTCGCTGCCAATCCTTTTGTCTGAAGTGAATAAACTAAAATCTGTATAGAGTTTCGCCGTAGCCGGATTGTAATTGCCAGTCCCAATGTGGGAATAAAATCGATAGGTGTCTTGTTCTTGTCGAATTACAAGAATTGTTTTGGCGTGAATCTTTTTTCCAACGACCCCGTAAATCACATGAACGCCCGCCTTCTCAAGCATCTCACTCCAATAGATATTCCGCGCCTCATCAAAGCGCGCTTTTAACTCGATAACTACTACCACTTGCTTTCCTAGCTCGGCGGCACGAACCAAAAGAGGAATAAGCGGATTGTTTTCGCCAGATCGGTAAAGCGTTATTTTGATCGCGAGCACATGAGGGTCTTTTACGGCATCGCGAACGAACTTCTCAACGCTGTCCGGAAAACTTTGATACGGATGATGAACGAGTACGTCTTTTCCTCGAATAATCGAAAACACGTCCCGTGCTTCATCGATGAACTCTTCTGGACGACTTGGAGTGTGAGCTTTGAAACGTAGCTGAGGCACATTCAAATTCGCGATTTCATTGAGCGTCTGGTACGAAATTTCGCCCTTCACCTCATACAAATCATCGGCCGTTAACTCGAGTTCGTCTCGGAGAAAATTAAGCATCGATGGATCGGCGGTAGCGCTATGCTCGAGACGGACGATCTGGGCGACTCGGCGCATACGCAATTCTTCTTCAACTAAATCAAGCCGGTCCTCGATATCATCAGTCATGGACTCGAAATCGGCATTACGGGTCACTCGAAATGGCATCACATTTTCGATGATCATCTCGGGGAACAGTTCTTCTAGATTATTCGAAATTAAATCCTGAAGACCGACTAATTTATAGGAAGTGTCACCCGCCGCCGTTGCGACTTGCACCCATTGCGGCAAAACTGTGGGGATTTTCACGCGCGCGAACAGACCTTCTTTGCGTTTCGGATAATGAAGAGTAATTCCCAGCGACACTGATAAATTAGAAAGAAACGGAAAAGGATGTGACCGGTCGACCGCCAAAGGCGTTAACACGGGGAAAACTTTATTTTTAAAATAGTCGAACGCCGATTTCTTCTCGAGTGGATTCAAATCTTTCCATTTTAAGAAAATAATTCCGTTTTTAATCAATTCGGGCAGCAAATTTTTTTCGTAAACCTGGTAGCGCTGCTCTTGATGTTTGAGAACGATGTGCCGGACTTCATTTAAAAGCTTACTTGGCGGCATTTGGTCGCTGCCAACCCATGGGACGCCGCTGGCCGCAGCACGTTTTAGAAAGCCCACGCGCTTCATGTAAAACTCATCCAGATTATTTGAGAAAATAGAAACAAAGCGCACCCGCTCGAGCAGCGGCAGCTTCGTGTCGAGAGCCTGTTGCAAAACGCGATCGTTAAATTTTAACCAGCTCAAATCGCGATTTAAAAATTTATCCGGCGCCATTTCCATCTACCTTAAGTGACTAGCAATTTTCGATTGTACGGTATATGTCTCTAGGATGTCCTCATCGAAATCCAATATGGTCGCCATTTCTTGGACCAACGAACTTAAAATGACTCTCAAAGTCGCTTTCCCAATGATCTTAGGTCAAGTGGGACAGGTCTCGATGGGCGTCACCGACAGTATAATGGTCGGCCACTTGGGGGCAGTCCCCCTCGCCGCATCGGCCTTCGTTCAAAACGTTGTTCATATTCCACTGGTCTTCTTGATCGGGATTGCGAGTTGCATCTCAGTAAAAGTATCGCAAGCCTTTGGCGCTTCGCGCTCGGATGCAATTCCACGGTACTTTTTTAACGGTATGGCATTCTCAATATTTTGGACATTGTTAGTAGTAATCGCCCTATTAGGCCTGCGAAATCAGCTTGGAATATTTGGGCAGCAACCTGAAGTGATCGCTGAATCAGTGCCTTTTTATGTTTGCTTCAGTCTTTCGCTTTTGGGAACAATTGTTTACATGGGAGCAAAATCCTTTTGCGACGCTTTTTCAAACACCGTGCCGGGCACTGTCGTCCTGCTGTTCGGTCTTCTTCTCAACATTTTTTTAAATTGGATTTTTATTTACGGGAATCTTGGGGCGCCGGCATTAGGTTTGACCGGTTCCGGGTATGCGACATTAGCGGCACGCCTGCTAATGGCAGTCATCATGATTGGATACGTTTTTAAAACACCACTTTATAAGACGTACTTAAAAGGTTTTTGGCACTTAAAGGCCGACTTCAGAGTCATACGCGAAATGGCAGCGGTAGGCGTACCGAGCGGATTGCAATATTTATTTGAAGTTGGAGCCTTCGCCGGCGCCGGCATTATGATGGGGTGGATTTCAACCCAGGTGCTCGCGGCCCATCAGATTGCAATCAACCTCGCATCCGTCACTTTCATGTTTGCACTCGGTCTCTCTCTGGCCTCGAGCGTCCGCGTAGGCCAAGCGAAAGGAAGAAATGATCCGGATGCAATTCGTCGGATCGGCTACTCGTCGCTCATTTTCGTCGGAGTACTCGAAACATTATTCGCAATTATTTTCTATTTCACTAAAGATATTTTACCGCGCATTTACGTCGATGATACTGAAGTCATCCGACTTGCAAGCCAGCTGCTTTTGATCGCCTGCTTATTTCAGTGGTTTGATGGAATCCAAGCGACCGCCTTGGGGTTACTCCGGGGCCTATCCGATGTTCAAATACCGACCATAATTACTTTTTCGTCTTACTGGATAATCGGAGTCCCGCTCGCCTATTCGCTTTCATTCCACTATGGCTACGCACAGGTGGGGATTTGGATCGGGCTGCTCGTCGCGCTCGGATTCGCAGCCGTCCTTTTGACTTGGAGATTCGCTCGTAAAATCAAAGTTGAATAGCCGCAATTTTGTTGCGTAACTCAACAACTTTCGTTTTTAAAGTTCCCCATGCGATAGATGCGATAATAGTAACGGGGTTGCTGGCGCTTAATTTAGCAAGGGCCGAATCAATCTGTAGAACTTTTGCATCGATCGTGTTTACAACTGTCGTCCGGATTTGCACAAGCTTCGCATCGAGCTGATCGAGGTAAGACAACATCTCATCGATTTTCGCTCGGATTTTGACATGTTCTGGATTATTCGGATCGAGTTTTGAGGCGATACCTAGAATTTTTGCGCGGATTTCATTTTTCTTTAATACAACAGTGTTAATCGCCACAATCACTTTATCCAAAGCTTGCGTGATTTTGTCCGATAGCGAAGTTCCAGCCGTTGTCCCTGCTGTTGGCGTTGACGTAGTCAGACTCAGGATTGAAAGCTTACTGATTTCAGATTGCGCCGAAGTCATATCAGTATCGAGTGTCGCGAGTTCAGGTTCCAAGCTGTCCATATTGACTTGGCTGAGTGATTGCGAAGCGTCGCTGCCACTTCCTGATGAGTAGCCTTTGCCGCAAGCAGTGAGTCCCAATGCGAGACAAAGTGCCAATGATGTCGAAATAGTCTTAGTGATTTTCATGATTCCCCCAAATACGTAAGCCAATGTATGAAGATGAATTGCACTGGCTGTGCCAAGGTCGGGGCGCTCAACACTTCGAATTTGCGATTTAACTTTTTAATTTGTGTCGACAAAAGCTTGCGTGGATATTTGTTACGCACTTTTGCCGACACTCTCAAAATGAGATTAAGGGCGGAGCGCAGGCTCTCTGCGATTTGAGTTCGCAAGTTCAAGCCCGAACGCTACAGCAATCTTACCAAATGCGGCCGAATGAGCAAAATTTGAAGCCGAATTGATCACATCATTGGCAGTGTGGATATTGTGGTTCATTGTATCCATGCTTGCTTCAAACGGCATCAGCGTTGGGTAGCCTTGTCGGTACCATGATGCATGATCGCTGCACCCATAACCACATTGGTCAGCCCCGATTGTTACGCCAACATAGAGTTGATTGAGCTCGACAAGCAAATCTCGCAGCCATGCGCTCGTGAAGTCCGTCATCGAAGATATGTGGAGGGGTCCGTCCCCCGGATGAAGAGTCATGTCGAGCTGCAAGACTCCAATCACATCTTTATTAGCCGCTTTGTAGGCCGCAGCGATTTCTGCAGAACCAAATAAGCCCACTTCTTCTGCCGCGTAAAACATAAACTCAATTGTTCTGAGCGGCTGCTCACCTGCTGAAATGATTCGGAGTGCTTCAAGTATTGCGGCTGAACCGGACGCATTGTCGTCCGCTCCGGGTGCAACCGTGCTAGTCCATGACTGATTGATTGAGTCGTAGTGCCCACCTAAAATCACTATTTCATTTGGCGATTTCGATCCCTCTAAACGAACACGCAAACTTTTTTGTGATGTTCGTTGATGCGCGATTGTCTCCACTTTCCAAGGGTGTTTGTCTCCTTGAAGGAGTTGCTCAATTTTTATCTTGAGCTGATCAACGTGAACATTCGCATTTGCGCCAGTATGGAAGCGAGTCGGAAATGCCGAAAACCATTCGACCCAACTTCGAATGCGCGCTTCTTCGACTTTAGCGACTGCCGATTTGATAACTGGATTTTCTTGAAAATGCGGAAGCGCCGCGCCTCGGGTCATAAAGCCAAGACGCTGATCTCGTTTCGCTCTTTGACTCATCGTATGAAATGAGGCCTCGACCTTTGTCTGGTTAATTTCATTTTCGTTTAAGGCTTCATAGCCCGCACAGCGCCCAAGTTCATGAGCTCGTTTCGAAACCAACTCCTCTTGTTGCGGAGTGATTTCAGCTAATGAAATTCCTAATTCCGGAGTGTCATAGAGGGACTCCACGCCGACTGATTTTAAGAGTTGAGAATCAGTTAAAATATATTTTTTCGTTTGCGCCGGTGCCGCATTTGCGTGGACAGAGAAGAGAAATAGTACAAGTGATATTGCCTTCATTTACATAAACCTCCATGTGTGAAAAGTATGTCGCGGATTCTTCTATTTCCCTAACGAAATCGTGCGCAATGTGTTTTAAGATTGCCAACCAAACAAATAGAAGCCAAAAAGGTGAATCATGAAATGGCTATTATTGCGCGGCCTGGCACGCGAACAAAAACATTGGCTCGGCTTCGCTGCTCAACTTGAACAAAAGGGCGAAACGGTTTTGCTGCTCGATTTACCGGGTGTGGGAACTGAGTCATCAAAGAAGTGTCCTATATCTATCTCCGGCAATACCGACGACGTTCGTGAACGCTTTCTGAAAATTAAAGGCGATTCAGATGAAATCTGGGGAATACTTGGTGTTTCAATGGGCGGTATGGTGGCCCTTGATTGGGCCTACCGATTCCCATACGATTTTAATCGGATCGCGGTCGTCAATTCGAGCTCCAAAGACACGGGGCCCGTGTGGCAGCGGTTTACGATATTCGGGCTCTATCAATATATCCGCACTCTCGCGCAGAAAAATCCACGCAAACGTGAGATGGAAATACTGAAAATGATCTCGAACTTAAAGTCTTCCGACGAAGCGACAATCACGGCAATGGTCGACATTGCGACGGCTTCGAGAATTACGGCAACTCAAGCTGGACGACAACTCATTGCCAGCAGCCAATTTATGTTGCCGCCAAAGATTAAAATTCCGGTGCTCTTGATGGCATCCCTCAAAGATAATCTGGTCGATGTTCGCTGTTCGAGATTGATGGCCGACCGTTTAGGTGCTCAAATTAAATTTCACCCGACTGCCGGGCACGATCTGGCACTCGACGATCCCGAATGGTGTATCGACAAACTGATGGAGTTTAAGTCTTTTGAAAGGACCCATGATGGACCCGAAAAGATATCACCACGGAGATTTGAAACGGACCCTACTTAAGGTCGCCGACCTCGAGCTCGCCAAAAACGGGATTCAAGGTTTAAGCCTCCGAGAAATCGCCAAAAAAGCGGGCGTCAGCCATACTGCTCCCTATAAGCATTTCCGAGATAAAGATCAGCTATTAAGTGAAATGATTAGAGTCGAGTATAAAAATCTCGTGCTTTTCGCCGAAGAAGTCGAATGGCGTTACCCTGATAACGTCGAAACCCAGTTTCAAGCTTTTGCTGAACGGGTATTCATCTTGGCCGACACTTCTCCCCGCAAGCTAAACCTAATGTTTTCACCTGCCACCACAACTCAACTTTCGGATGAAATTACAACTTTTCATAATTCGATTAAGGAGAATTTACTCCGGTTACTTGCTGGAAGTTCGACTCGAAACTCAACCGTCATCGACTTTTTCTGGTGCAGTTTAGTTGGGGCGTGTCTGCTGTATTCTCAAGGGCGTTTTGATTCCAAAATGAAACCCGAACTACTGGCAGAACAACTCGTTTCCCTCCTTTCAATCTAATTGCTCCTTTTGCCAGCGTCTGCTACTAGTCGGCAATGGAACAACTGCACTGGCCGCTTCATATTTTAAGCCGCGCCATTCACTTTAAAAATCTCTCGGGTGCAAGCGCTCATGTGGGCTTAAGTCAGCCGCAACTCTCCCGTCTTGTTTCGCAAATTGAAAGAGAACTCGACGTCGTTCTTCTCGATCGAACGGCTCGCCGCAAATCCGGCTGGACTCCCGCCGCGTTTAAGTTGGCGGAAGTTTATTTACAATCGAGTCGCAAGCTTCAAGCGGCGATCCATGAGGTTGTCGAAACCCAGGTTCCTGCCGAAATTCACATCGGAACTCTCGAGGGCTTAAGCCCTCTGGCTATCGAGCTTACGAAGTTAATGTTTAACGATCCTCGCTTGCATCTCATTGAGGTCAATGTGTTCGATCAAAACGAGCTTGAAGAGAAATTTCTGAACGGTGATTTAGACTTGTGCATATCCTCACGAACTCCGGGCCGGCAAAAGTTAAAACACGAGATCGAGTTAGGATTTCAAACGATAGACGGTTACGAGTCGACCGAAGGCGCATCGGTTTATTTTGTACAGAGCCCGTTCGAGCGGGGTCGCGAAAAGAAACGTAAAGATCTCGAAAACCAAAAGTATTTTATCAGTAATAGTTTGGCCTTACGAAAATTGTGGCTGACGAAGTTTGGTGGGCACGGGATGCTCCCCGGGCAGGTGCGAAAACAAAAAGCGAAGGATCTGCTACCGGTTTTGTTAATAGCAAACGATCTATTCAACGAACAGCTCTGGCACGTTGTCAGCGAAGCGGCTGAAAAATTAGCCGTCGAGTGAGCGCGCCCGACTGTCTAATTAATTTACAGCTGTCGAACGCTCTACATTTTGGTTTTGGCTGTTAAATCTCGGCGACCTGTTTCAACCGATCTCGCGCGGTCCTGCCCTTGCTCTTATTTCAATACGTGAAGAGAACAGCATTATTACTCATTCTTCTTTTTTGTACGTCGGGCGAAGCGCTGGCGCAGTCGATTTGGGACGAGCCGGTCGAATCTTCCTCAGCACCACAAAAACACGCGAATATCTGGGACTCAAACGAGACTGTTACAACTAAGGTCCGTCCTTCACGCCCAAAGCGCAGACCAATCGCACATCGTGCTCCGATAGTGAAAGCTTCGCCACAGCCAGTATTGCACGCAGCAATTCGTACCCCGGCTCCCAAAGTGCAACCGGCACTGAAAGCGCAACCGACACCGCCAGCGCGACCGGCACCCCAAGCATCACCAAGACCATCTACAACTCAAGCCACAATCGGAACATCTGACATCCCTTTAAATTTGCGCAGTGGAAATCTTTCGACCTTCTTCCCGAGTCGAAGCCTAGGAAAAGAACAAGAACCCTGCACAGACGTACTTGCGTGCATTGCTCGCGCCTACCCGCCGTCAGCAGCGGAACAAGCGCGCACGCTGGCGCAATTCGCGAAAATTGAAGCCATGATGTCTCCACCACCGATGCCGATTATCCATCGCAATTCCGCGACGTCCGCGAGCCCGTTGGCATACGCCAATTATTTAAGTCGATTCTTTTCGGTCGGCCGCCGGGCTGCATCCCGAATCCCGCAATGCGCGAAAGCTGTTCGCATGATTCTTCAAAGTGCCGGCCTCATAACTTCAGAAGGTCATCCCAATAGCGCCAAAGATTATATTCCGTTTTTGCAACGAAACGGTTTTCGCAACAATCCTAATTCGTGCCAAACTCCTGGTGTCGTTCGCGTCTATGGAGCGGCTAAAAAAGGCGCTCGCTATTATGGTCGCCGGCGTACGTCCGGAGACATCCACGGCCACGTCGAAATCCTAGGGCTAGATCACAAATTTCATCACTTTACGTCCTCAGTTGAAAGCATCGATCAAAAGTTCGGGTCCGACCGCAGACCGCTTCTCGGCTGCATGGTAAAAGAAAACTGGAGTAGCAGATGAAGACAAAATTAGTTTTAACTGTATTGAGTTTGATCCTGGCCGGCGAGGCGAACGCGATCAATCTTAAGGTAGGCGATTCGGCGAATAAAACGCGCGCGGTTGTCACTCAACTTTCAAATTCGATATCGCAAAGTCTTAAACTTCAAGAGTTACTTTCATTGTCGACAGATCAATTCAAACGACGAATGCCAGAGGTTTTAGAAGTCCTTCAGGCTTACGAATTTTCAAAACGTTCGATTCGCGAACGAGAAGTGCAGATTCGCGAATATTTGAGACTTGCGGTCAAAGCGACATCGTATGATGACTCTCTAGAAGCCGACGAATATGTCTACAATGCGTATACGGAATACCGTTCCGATTTTGATATGATTATTCACGACATTACGTTCGGCCGATATCGCGACGAGCCTCTGACCGCATCTCAAATGACGAAGCTTCAATGTAGACTTGCTGGAATGCAGGCGACTCGCCGCGAAGGCAACGATGCTCAATCAGTTACGCGCTGTAAATAAAAAAGGCGATCACCCAAACGAGAGTTAGAAATGATGAGGCGATCCAGAAAATAGATTGCCGCTCCATAACTTTATCCAAATTTCCCAATGATTCGTTCACCAGATAATCTTGAATAGCCGCGGCATAACGATAAAGTAAAACCGTTACGAAGCCAAAAATAAATCCCATAAAAAGACCGAAACTTGTGTCGACGGCGGTGCTGCCTGCTTCGACGAACCCGCGTACGACGCTATAGACAGCGCCGGCAAAGGTTAAAACAAGCAAGAAGCGAAGGCACATGCCAATCTGCTTGAAATGTTCTCGAACCGGAGGGCTCGAAAATCGTTCTATTTTTCTGCGATCATCGCTGTCGTCTCTTCGTTCCACAATACTCTTGTCACCAAATTAGGGGTGCTATAAAAAGGGTTACATCATTACAACGATTGAGGCCTTAACATGTCGAGAACAATCACTCCTTCTGAACATCAACCCACCTTAAGTCGAGCCCATTTTTTACTTCAAAATGCGACGCTTTCTGCTGAAGCCGTGCCGATGGATGTTGTGTTTATTGGCGGAGGGCCATCCGGCCTCATCGGCGCCATTCATCTCGCGCGGTTGATAAAAAAAGACACTGAAAGTGGAGGCGCACTTGGAGACATTCAAATTGGCGTCTTAGAAAAGGCAGCTAACCTCGGCGGACATACGCTTTCCGGCGCGGTGATTAATCCGGTCGTTTTAAGAACAGTGTTTCCCGAATTAAAAGATTCCGATTTTCCTTTTCGTCAGAAAGTGAAGGGCGATCGTTTTTATTTTATGACAGAAACGGGACAAATCCGTATGCCCTCCCC
>JAYTDP010000074.1:0-16437 GCA_043735865.1 Bdellovibrionales bacterium | reverse complement strand
GTTGAATATAGAGAAGCGAAAAAACGCGGTACACCTTTAATTCCTCGTGCTGAAGCGCTTGCCGAAATTATGCGTTTGAAGCGCGGGATTGCGATCGGTGGTAGTCACGGCAAAACCACAACGACAAGTATGACCGCTGCGATTCTTTTGCACGGGCAAACTGATCCTACTATCGTGGTTGGCGGCCGCCTCGATCTTATTAAGTCGACGGCAAAATTAGGTACAGGAGATTGGATCGTTGCTGAAGCTGACGAGTCGGACGGCAGCTTCAATCGCCTTTCTCCCGAGATTGCCGTCATTACCAACATCGACAATGATCACCTCGATCATTACAAAACTTTTGAAAATCTCCAGAATGCCTTTATTGAATTCGCCGGGCGAATTCCATTCTATGGAGTGGCGATCGTTTGCGGTGATGACAAAGCGACTCGAGATCTTTTTCAAGATTTTCCGAAGAGAATTTTGTTTTACGGCTTTTCTGATCAAAATGATTTTGTCTTGAAAGGCAGCAACTCCAATTATCAGGTTATGCACAAGGGCGGCGTCTGGACTGAATTTCATCTCGCCGTCCCGGGCCGTCACAACGGTTTGAATGCATTAGCGGCTATACTGGTCGCCAAAGAGTCAGGATTGCCACTTGCACAGGCGGCCGCAGGCATCGAAACTTTTGTGGGGGTTGATCGCCGTTTGCAGAAACGCAACGATGCGAAGGGTCTTATTTATTATGATGACTATGGCCACCATCCGACTGAGATTCGCGCGGTTATTCAAGCTTTGAGAGAGAAAAACGAACAGCAAAAGATCTCGGTATTGTTTCAGCCCCATCGATTTTCGCGCACGCAACTCTGCTGGAATGATTTTGTGACCTGCTTTAAAGGTGCCGACGAAGTTTTCTTGCTCGATATTTATCCCGCGGGTGAAGCTCCAATTGCCAACATCACTTCCGAAAGATTAGTTAAAGAAATCGATCATGCGGCCTGCACTCATTTGACCTCGAGAGTCCAAGCCGTTGAAGTTTTGTCGAAGCGGCTCGGAAAGTCCGGTATTTTTCTGACCCTCGGCGCAGGCGACGTTTGGAAGTTGGGCGATGAAATTTATCAGGCACTTTAAATGATTCAATCGAATGTCTCTTTGAAAACAAAAAATTGGTGGAAGGTGGGCGGTACGGCTGCTCGCTTCGCCGAACCTGCGACACTTGATGAGCTAAAAGTTGTAGTAAGTGAAGCCAACAAAAACAAATGGCCCATTCACATCTTAAGCGGCGGCTCCAATATCTTGGTTCGTGAAGGAGTCATCGACGGCCTCGTGCTATCAATGCATTCTTATAAAGGTGTCGAAAGCACACGAATCGAAGTACGAAATGAAATTTCATATTTTCAGATTGTCGCTCTTGCGGGAACACCCAAAGCTGAGGCCGCGCGCGCGTTCATGCAAAAGAAATTAATGCCGGCGGTTTTCTTGACCGGAATCCCGGGCGACCTTGGTGGCGGCGTCGTCATGAACGCAGGAGTTGGCGAACCAATTTGTCCGCGTGAATTCTGCGAGACCGTAAAATGGATCGAAGTGCTCCGGCCTAGCCTAGACGTTGATCGCGTTTTGGGTTCGGAAATTAAATGGGAATATCGCCATTCCGGCGGCTGGCAGCCGGGAATCATCGTGCGCGTATGTCTTGAGTGGAAAGACGAAGGGGATGCGAAAGTATTAAATCTCGTTCGAGAGGCCACCCAAAAGCGCGTGAAATCGCAGCCGCTTGAATTACCGAGCGGTGGATCGACTTTCCGCAATCCACCTGGACTTAAGGCTGCGAAAATTATCGACGACTGCAAACTAAAAGGCTTTCGCGTCGGCGGAGCGAGCGTCTCTATGAAACACGCAAATTTTATTGTGAACGATCAAAATGCGATTTCCGATGACATTGCGGCGGTAATTCTAAAAGTAAAAGAAGAAGTGAAACGCCAAACGGGAATCGAATTGCAAGAAGAAGTGATTCACTTCGGCGGCTGATGCGCTTACCATTTACACATGGCAATTAAGAAATCAAAAAAAGTAGTTCTCATACAAGGTGGTATGGGTGCCGAGCGCGCCGTCAGCCTTGTCACCGGTAAAGGTTTTGCTCAAGCGCTCGTGGAGCTCGGTTACCAGTTCGAGGTCATCGACGCCGGACCTGATCTCATGAATCAACTTCTTAAAATTAAAGCTGACGTTGCTTTACTCGCACTCCACGGCAAATACGCCGAAGATGGAATTGTTCAGGGCATTTGCGAATACATGAAGCTGCCCTATTCAGGCAGTGGAGTTTTATCGTCGGCGCTTTGCATGGATAAAATTCTCACCAAACAAGTTCTGCTCAGTCACAATATTCCGACGGCGAAACATGTTTTGGCAGATACGAAGAAAACAAAAGTGGCTGACATCCCGGTTCCGGATTTGGGCTGGCCACTTGTGGTGAAGCCGTCACGCGAAGGCTCAAGCGTCGGGGTCTCGATCGTAAAAGATCAAAGCGGATTTCGCAAAGCAATAGCGCTGGCTGCGAAATACGATCATATGATTTTGATGGAGCAATATATCGCGGGCATGGAGCTGACCGTGCCGATACTCAATGGCAAAACTCTCACTCCAATCGAGATTATCCCAAAAGTCGACTTCTATACTTACGAGAATAAATACACTGCGGGCGCGACCGAATACATTTTGCCTGCGCGTGCCGACGCTAAGGTTTTGGATTTAGCGAAAAGATATGCTCTGGCGGCTTTTGAATGTTTGCGTCTTCGCACCTACGGCCGCATTGATTTTCGCGTGAGTACGGACGGAATCCCTTACGTGATGGAAATGAATACTTTGCCGGGTTGTACGCCAACTTCGCTTTTACCAAAGGCAGCTCGGCATGACGGAATCGAATTTAATCAACTCATTGAAACATTAGTCGAGACGGCGGGATTGGATTATGAAGGCTTGGCTTAGAGTTACGATCAGTGCGCTGATCATCACAAGTTTTGTGGGCGGAATGACGTACTTCATGACCCGCAATTTTTTCCGCGTAAAACGTATTGAGATCACGTTGGCTGATAATCAAGATCCGAGTTTTCTTTTTCCGAAAGTCCAAGCGGCTCTCGAAGAAAAACTCCACAATGTCTACGGGCAGTTTGTGTGGCAGGTTGATATTCAGCGCCTTCTTTCAGTCATAGAGCAGGATCGCCGCATCCGCGATGTATTCGTTACGCGCGTACTTCCAAACACAATTCGTGTTGTCATCGAACCTCAAGTCGCATTTGCCAATATTATGGGTACCGATTCGCTTTTATTTTATCCACTCTCTCAAGAGGGCGATGTCATGCCGGCCGTTCGCGCTCCCGATGCGCCGGATGGTCCGATTTTAAGAGGGGTTAAGTTTCTTCAGTCGAAGGAATGGCGAGACGAAGCGCTTAAACTTTTGCACTCGCTGCCCGAGACTGGTGCTTTCAGTCGCGCTTCTATTTCAGAGATCCACATGAATGACAAAAATGGTTTACGAATGATTTTAAAAAAATCCGGATCAGAAGTTTTGATTGGAAATGAAGACTACAAAAATCGTACGAGTTACATTTCAAGAGTGATCCATTATTTAGACTCCGAGCGATTGTCTGGACGTGTCATCGACGCCCGGTACTCCAAGAAAGTTGTTGTCAAGCTGCGTAACGAGCCCTAGGCTTTTAGATAGATTTCAAGACGAGATCTATGACGACGCAACTTACAGAGGACATGAATGTCACTCGCAACGGCTCCGAAACGTAAGAATATAATCTGCGGTTTAGACATTGGTACGACCAAGGTCGCTTTCATTATCGCAACTGCCACTCCACGAGGTCTTGAAATTGTCGGCATGGGATGCGTACCGAATTTAGGTATGCGCCATGGGATGGTCGTTAACATCGACGCCACTACCGAAGCGGTCAAGAAAGCTCGCGAAGAGGCAGAGCTTATGTCTGGTCTCGAAGCGAAGCGCGCTTGGGTCAGCGTCGGCGGAAGCCACATCCAATCGTTCGATTCTTCCGGAATGGTCGCAATTCGCAATTCAGAAGTTTCAAATGACGATGTGAATCGTGTTATCGAAGTTGCGAAAGCAGTCGCACTTCCATCCGATAAACAAGTTCTTCACGTTCTTCCAAAAGATTTTAGAATCGACGGCCAAGATGGAATTACCGATCCACTTGGAATGTCGGGTGTTCGTCTCGAGTGCAATGTGCACATCGTGATGGGCAGCCAAACAATTATCCAAAATGTTTTGAAAGTATGTGAGCGTTCAGGACTTGAAGTTGCGGGCCTCGTGCTCCAGCAGCTCGCCTCATCAATGGCTGTCTTAAGTAAAGATGAAAAAAATCTCGGCGTTTCAGTTGTTGATGTCGGCGGCGGAACGACGGATCTCATTACGTACCAGCGCGGAAGCGTTGTGCACACGGCGACGATCCCTGTCGGCGGTTTAAATTTCACTCACGACGTCGCGATGGGATTGCGAACAACGCAGATCAATGCCGAAGAATTGAAACGTAAATACGGTTCAGCACTTCCCGGCATGGTGACGGGCGATGAAAGCATCGAAGTTGAAACGGTGGGCGGACGTTCTCCGCGCGCAGTTCCACGATCGAGCCTCTGCCGAGTGATAGAAGCTCGCGCTGAAGAAACACTTAAGTTAATTCAAAAAGAAATCGCTGAGCGTGGCTTCGGTGGAAAGCTTGGATCAGGTATTGTTTTAACGGGCGGCGCGAGCGAACTCGCGGGTTTTGTAGAAATGGGCGACTTTGTTTTCGATATGCCGGCTCGCCTGGGTCTCCCGAATCGCACGGGCGGATTAACGGATGTGGTTAGAAGCTCAGGCTTTGCGACGGCAGTAGGTCTACTCATGTTCGGTTACGATGCTGAAAAGCAGAGGTTTTCTGACTCAGACAACACTCAAGATATCATTCTTGATAAAGTGAATGATCTGGGTCGCAAATTTAAAAATTTTTTCTCACGCGCACTATAGATTTCAAAGGGGAGTCACATGTTTGAACTCGAAGAAGCAGCAAGTTTAGGAGCTAACATTAAAGTCATCGGCGTCGGCGGTGGTGGCGGTAATGCTGTCAATACGATGATCGAAGGCGGCTTAACCGGAGTCGAGTTCATCGTCGCCAACACTGATCGCCAGGCGATCGAGTACAATAAGTCACAATCAAAAATCCAACTCGGACGTGAGCTGACAAAAGGTCTCGGCGCTGGTGCGAATCCGGAAATCGGCAAACGTGCGGCAATTGAGTCATATAATGAGATCGTTGAAAAACTCGAAGGTTCAGACATGGTCTTCGTCACTGCCGGCATGGGTGGTGGTACGGGTACCGGTGGTGCTCCAATCGTTGCAAAAATCGCAAAAGAGCTCGGCGCTCTCACGATCGGCGTTGTCACTCGTCCATTCATGTTCGAGGGTAAAAAACGTAAGAAGCATGCCGATCTCGGCGTTTCTGAACTTCGGGAAAACGTTGATACACTCATCGTAATTCCGAATCAAAAATTGCTTACAGTGTCTTCTGAAAAAACTCCTTTACTCGAAACTTTCAAACGCGCCGATGAAGTGCTCTTGCAAGCGGTAAAAGGGATTTCGGATCTCATTAATATTCGCGGTCTCATCAATCTCGACTTTGCCGATATTCGTACAGTAATGGCGAACAAAGGTATGGCGATCATGGGTACGGGAGTTGCGACTGGCGAAAATCGCGCGGTTGAAGCGGCAAGCCAAGCGATTTCTTCTCCACTCCTGGAGAACATTTCAATCGAAGGTGCGACAGGCATTATCATTAATGTGACCGGCGGACCTGATCTCACTCTTTGGGAAGTCAACGAAGCGTCGACACTTATCACTGAAGCGGCACATGAAGACGCTGAAGTTATATTCGGTGCGGTTATTAATTCAGAAATGTCAGAAGAAGTTCATGTCACAGTCATCGCAACTGGTTTCGTGAATGAATCTCGCGACGTTGTGAACGATCAAATCCAAAAAATGCAGGCGATGGCGCAGGCGCAGATTACTATGCAAGCGAACCAATCTCAGTTTGCAAATCAGCAACCGCAACAACAGACCACGGCCCGCTCGAATGCAGCTGCGGATTTAGCTCACCAGGCGGAGCTCTTCCGTAACTTTATGCAAGCGCAGGGCATGGTCAGCCCGACACCTTCACAGGCGTCGTCTCCGATCTCTCCTTCGCAATTTAACAGCCAAACTGCGGCGCCTTCGAGCTATCAAACTCATTCGCAGCCGACATTGCCTTCGCAGCAACATCATTCGCAAGCGCCACAACAGCAGACGCACAATGAACCTCCGGCTTTGTCGCCGATGAAAGGTTCGGCCGCTGACGCAAAGTTGCCCAGGGACTTACTAATCGCGAAAGCACGCGCTTACCGTGAAGCCCAAGGTGCACAAATGGGTTCGCAAGAGCCGCAGCAACTTTCGATGCAAATGGATGAGCCGATGGATTCTCTCCAACATGCGCGCCGTATGGCCGAAGATGTTGTGAAGTCTCCTTTTGATTCTGATAACTTGGACGTGCCGGCTTACTTACGCCGTCAAATCGAAAAAGACGGGGACCACGCGTAGTCTTTTTTAAAAAAGGACAGTGTGAAAATGACCACCGCCTATTTTATCTCCGACACACATTTTAATGATCCGAAAGAGCCGCACTACCAAGCGGCTCTTTTTTGGTTAAAGGGACTGCGCGGACCTGAAGATCTCACTCATCTTTTTCTGATGGGAGATATCTTTGATCTCTGGATAGGCCGCCATCGGACCTTCGTCGAGAAGTGGGCTGATTTGTCTGCCGAACTTTTGCGTTTGCATTTGGCGGGAGTTGAGATTCATTATTTTGAAGGGAATCACGATCTCTATATCGATTCGTATTTCGGTAACGGGCAATTGGGTTTCGCGGTTCACCCATCGCCGATCGAGATTGCGTTGGCAGGCCGTCGCGTGCGTCTCGAGCATGGTGATCAGATGGATCCTTCGGATCGCGGCTATTTATTTTTAAGATGGTTACTCCGTACGCCTTTGGTCACTTGGATCGCTTTAAAGCTGCGTGACGGTTGGATCAGCGCCATTGGCGAGAAGATGTCTCATGCGAGCCGCGACTATACTTCAGGCCGCTCAGACGCCCATTTTGAGAGTGTAAAAGCGAAGATCGCCGCGCACGTAAGTGGTTTGTTGGCGGCTGGACATAAATTCGATTTGTTCATCGCAGGACACGTTCATCATCAAATGGATTTTACTATTGGTTCGACTCGAGTGATTAATCTAGGCAGCTGGCTCGGACGCGAAAAGCCACATGTTTTGCGAGTTTCCGACTCCGCAGTGCAATTTGTCTCGCTGTAGGTACTATTTGGCCTTACGATTCCTTAGCTGAAGATCTTGAATCCGCTGAGACATCAGCTTCTTTAATCGGTCATCATCATCTTCGTCGAAAATCTCACCGATCACTTCTTCAATAATATCCTCGAGGGTGACGAGTCCAATCGGTTTTGCTTCCGAATCTTGAACGATCGCCATATGCGTTTTCGTCGACTGCATGATTCTCAATAAAGCGAGCAACGGAAGTTGCGGAGAAATCATCAAGTGCGGACGCACAATTTTTTGCCAATTCTCGTCGGCCGCCGCTAAGTACGAGAGAAATTCTTTCGAGTGCAGAATGCCCTTGACGACATCGCCCTCTAAAACTGGGATACGCGTATGACGGCAGCGCACGATTGAACCGATGATGTCCGTGGTTTTATTATTCCACTCGATGGTATCGACGTCCTCCCATGGCAACGAAATATCGACCGCACGCTTGGTCTCAATGTTAACAAGATTAAAAACGAGTTGCTTGTGGCTCAGAGATAAGCCCGCTAAATCGAGAGAATGATTTTCTCCCTCGTGTGCACGGCCCGCGTGCGATTTAAGTCCGACCTTTAGAACGACTTTGGTCGACCACTCAAGAAAGCTCACGAGTGGAGATAAAAAGATTTCACCAAAACGAAGGATAGGAAGTCCTCGAAGCGCGACACGCAAAGGGTGCCGGATGCCGAAAGTTTTGGGCACGAGCTCGCCGAGTACGGCGGTAAAATATGTGAGGGGAATTACAACTGCGACAATCGCGAGAGTGTCTGCCGCACGCGGCGAAAGCGCCCAATACTGGCGTATGAACGGCGAGAGTCGAGATTCGGCACTCGCGCCGCCAACGGCCGCAGATATTGCTCCAAGTGTCGTGATGCCAACCTGCAAGACGGACAGAGTTCTCTCTGGATTTTCGCGCAGACGCAAAAGCTCAAATGCTTTTCGGTCACCAGTTTTAGTTTTTTGACGGAGTTCTGGTTTTCCGACCGAAACGAAAGCCATTTCAAGAGCGGCGAGCATTGCACCTAAAATCAGGCAAATGACGATAACGATCAAACTCATCATGTATGGTGCGACCTTAGCAATTCTTTCGCCTGTTCGATTGATGCCTTGGTGATTTTTTCTCCAGAAAGCATGCGCGCGATCTCTTTTATTTGGTCTTCTTTTTTAAGCTCAATAACTTCGGTCGTAACACCTTTTGGCGTCTGAACTTTATCGATGAGGTGGTGAGAGTCTGCGAAAGCGGCGACCTGAGGCAAATGCGTAATGCAAATGACCTGTTGGCCTTTCGCTATGGACTTGAGTTTACGTCCCACTTTTTCTGCGGTGACGCCGCTGACCCCGGCATCCACTTCATCGAACAAGTAAGTGCGTGGGTGAGCGGAGACTCCGACCACACGTTTTAGAGAGAGAAGTACGCGGCTTAGTTCTCCACCGCTGGCAAATTTCGCGAGTGGGCGTGCTTTGTCTTTTTTCGATGGTTGAACCATGAACTCGATTTCTGAAATTCCATTTGGAGTGAGCTCAGTTAACTCTAAAATGCCGACCGTAAAGATGAGGCCCTTCATATTCAAGTCTTCGAGTTCTTTTTGAACGCTGTCCTGGAAAGTTGAAGCACCTTTCAAGCGCTTTGAATGAAGAGCCGCCGATTTTTTATACAATGTCTTTTCAAGTGCATCGATTTCTTTGTCGAGACCTTCAAGTCTCAATTCGGATCCTTCAAGCGTTTCGATTTCATCTTCGATTTTTCTTAGTTGCGCTAAAATGTCCGCAACTGAAGTGCCGAACTTCTTCTGCACTTTACGCAGACGGCTTAAACGCTCTTCAAGATCTTGCAGCGCTTCGGGATTTGATTGCAGATCGCGGCCGTAGCCGCGCAGATCGTAAACAACTTCTTCAATGAGAGTCTTGGCTTGTCCTAATGGCTCGAGCTTAGCTAGGAGCGATGGATCAAGATGTGCAAACTCATTCCCCTTCGATAGAACCTTATGAATACGCACGAGTGCCGATTCATCGCTGCTGTAAAGGGCGTCTTCAGTCTGGTCAACAAACTCTGACAGACGCTCACTGTTCTTTAAACGGCCGAGCTGGCTTTCCAGTTCGTTCTCGTCACCCGGCTGTAATCCTAAGGCTTGAATTTCCTCCCGCTGAAAGACTAAAAAATCAAGGCGCTGAGTTTTCTGACGAGATGATTCTTCGAGTTCGATTTTCTCGGTTCGGAGAGCACGCAACTGAGTAAAGCCGGCTTCGACTTCAAGGCGCGCAGTCGTCGTACCCAGATATTGATCGAGCATTTCGAGATGATATGCTTTTGATTGGAGATTGCGATTCTCGTGCTGCCCCGTCATTTCAATAAGTGGAGTATTATGGCCAGTGATTTCAACTAATGGAGACACGATGTCGCGCAATTGCTGCAGCGTCGAAAGCGAGCCATTAATGTAAACTCGGTTTTTCCCGTCGGCAGAAATAATGCGGCGAACGACTAATCCATCGGCAAAATCCGAAATCCCGAGTTCTTTGAGGCGCCCTTGAATATCGGGACGTTTCGAAACATCAAAAGAGCCTTCAACGGTGGCTTGGTCGCTACCGGTCTTGATAGTGTCGGAGGTCGATTTGTCTCCCATCAAAAGCGCCAAGCTTTTTAACAAAATAGATTTGCCTGAGCCGGTTTCTCCGCTCAAAACATTGAACCCGCCTTTAAAGAATACGTCGACGCGGTCGATGATCGCAAAATTTGAGACCTTGAGTTCTGTTAACATAATTCCCCCTAAAGACTAACGTTCCCCGAAGCGAAGCTTTTCGCGCAATAAATCGAAGTAGTTTTGGCTTGGCCGTTTCAGCATCCAGTGATCACATTTCGCCCGCGAAATAATGACTTCGTCGTTAGATCTAAGGTCGCCGGCGTTTCTTCCGTCAATTGCGAGGAATGCGCGTTGGCTCTTGTTCAACAGCTTGAAAGTCAGTTGTTGATCATCAGGAAAAATAATCGGGCGGTGAGTGAGCGAGTGAGGGCAGATTGGCGTCACGACCACCGATCGCACTTCAGGATGTAAGATAGGTCCGCCTGCGGCCAAGTTATACGCGGTCGAACCTGTCGGCGTGGAAATGACAATCCCATCGGCTTTTATTTCGTTAATTAAACGATGCTGTGAAAAGATTGCGAGATTAATGAGATGAGAAAAAGGGCCGCGCTCGATGACGACATCATTTAACGCCGTACATGTCGAAATCACTTTTCCGGCCCGCGCTACTTTAACTTCAATCATCGCACGGGGGCGCATTTCCATTTTATTTTGAAGTGTTTCTTCAAGGGCAGAAAATAAATCGTCTTTTCGAATATCTGTCAGAAATCCAAGGGACCCCATGTTCGCGCCCAAGATCGGCGCCTTGTGATCGCCCAGCATACGCACGGCCTGGAGGTAAGTGCCGTCGCCACCGAGGACGATGCAGAAGTCGACATCGGTCACTTGTCCGGGCTTCAAACGGGGAATAGCGAGCTTATCGCTTTTTTCAGAAGTTGCGGCCGTCGAGATTTTTTGTTCAGGATGACTAAAAACTTTGAGGCCTTTTTGAATCAACCACTTCGCCGTTTCGGCTGAAAGTTTTAAAGCGGCCGGGGATTCCGGTCGGTAGACCAAAACGACCGTTTTGAATTGGTCGGCCGACGTCAGCTTTTGAGCTTTCGGATGTCCGACGGACTTCAACGTCGAAGTCTTATCAATTTTCTTCATGGTCTTTTTCGCAAGATCTTTCGCCATTTTTATAAATCCTTAAATGAGGCCATCACGGCGCAAGAGTGCTTTTGGATCAGGTTCGCGGCCACGGAACTTCTTGTAGAGAAGCATCGGATGCTCGGTGCCACCTCGGGACAAGATATTCTCTTTAAACGAGCGAGCCGCCCCTTTATCGAAAAGTCCGAGTTCTTCAAATAATTCAAACGTGTCGGCGTCGAGCACTTCCGCCCATTTGTAACTATAGTACCCTGCAGAATAACCTCCCGCGAAGATGTGCGAGAAACTGCATGAAACATTCGTGCCGTCGATTCGCGGTAGGATGCGAAGTTCACGAGTGGCTGATTCTTCGAACTTGTCGACGTCGTGGATCTCTTCAGCCGCAGCCGTATGCCATTTCATATCCATATAGGCGAAAGTTAATTGCCGGACGGCCGTGTAGCCGGACATATAAAGGCTCGAAGCTTTTACTTTTTCAGCTAATTTTGTCGGAATCGGGTCATTCGTCAAATAGTGGCGCGCGAAAATATCGAGAGATTCTTTTTCATACGCCCAGTTCTCCATTACTTGCGAGGGAAGTTCGACGAAATCCCAATAGACATTGGTGCCCGATAAAGTGCGATGGTGAACGGTCGACAGTAGACTATGGAGTGCGTGACCAAATTCGTGAAAGAGAGTCAAGACTTCGTCATGCGTGAGTAGCGATGGCTTCTGATCAGTCGGCTTCGTAAAGTTACAAACGATGGCGACATGAGGGCGGCGCACTTCGCCTTTGAAGTGTCCTTGCTCGAGATAGTTGGTCATCCAGGCGCCACCGGTTTTCGATTCGCGCGGGAAGAAGTCCGCATAGAAGAGAGCTACAAACTTTTTGGTATTTACATCAAAAACTTCGAAAACTCGAACGTCAGCGTGATAAACCGGGTATTCGCCGTCGGCTGCTCTAAACTCGAGGTCGTAAAGTCTTCGAGCGTGTTCGAAGACTCCATGAATTACATTTTCCAGTTTGAAGTAGGGGCGAAGTTCTTCGCCGCTAAACTTGAAAAGTTCTTCTTTTAATTTTTCAGAATAGAATGAGAAATCCCACGGCATGATCTGACCCTCTAGGCCATGTTGACGAGCGTAGACTTCGACTTGTGATACGTCTTCTTTCGCTTTGCGAACTGCGGGTCCTTTAATCTGATCGAGAAATTCGTAAACCTTTTCCGGCGTCTCAGCCATTCGCTTTTCTAGAACGAAATGCGCGTGAGTTTTATAACCGAGCAAATGCGCTCGCTTTTGGCGTAGCTGTACGATTGCTTTTAAAATCGGCTGATTATCGTATTTATCTTTGAAGGCGCGGGAGGCCAACCCTCTCCATAAAATTTCGCGAGCCTTACGGTTCGCCGAATAAGTCAGAAACGGAACGTAACTAGGAGCATGCAGAGAAAAAAGCCAAGGACCTTCGCCGGTATCAGAGTGAATGCCCTTCTCTTTCGCAGCATGAGCTGCGGCTTCGATAGCTGTCGAGGGTAACCCCTCAAGTTCTTCGCGCTTGGTTAAAACTAGCTGAAATTCGTTCGTTGCTTTCAGTACATTCTCTGAAAAGTGGGGTCCGAGCGTAGAAAGCTCGACGTCAATTTTGCGAAGCTCTTCTTTTTGCTCGCCGCTCAGGAGTGCGCCGTTGCGAACGAAGTCGCTGTAGTTCTTCTCGAGGAGTTTAAAGCGCTCACCGGTTTCATGTTTACTTTTTTCAAAGACCGCTTTTACTCTAAAAAAGATTTTTTCATCGAGTGCCACGTCGCTAGCAAAAGTAGAAAGCAGAGGCCCGACTTCTTTCGCCAAACTCTGTAATGAATCGTTTGTATGAGCTGTCAGCTGGTTAAAAAACACGCTCGAGATCAAATCAACGTCTTCGGTCGATGACTCTAAGGCGGCAATCGTGTTTTCAAAAGTGGGTTCGGCCGAAGAATCGCGAATTGCTGCAATATTCTTTTTTGCTATTTCGATCGCTTCTTTTAACGCCGGCAGAAAGTGCTGAGGTTCAATAGAAGGGAAGTCGATCGCATTGTTCTTAAGTGAAGAGAATTTCAGGGGATTTAAAGACATTTGAGCCATAAAATTTTATATGGCCCGTAGGGAGAAATGTCGAGGAAGGAGAGATGCGTCAAGAGCGAGCGTAGCGCCCGCTCTCCTACAAACTAGTTAGTAACAAACTCCGAGTTGGATACCTGCTGAGAACCAGCCAAGACGTCCACCGAAACTGTTGCACGCGCAACGGCCTGGGCCTGTGACTCCTGGAATACAACCTTGAAATACATTTGAATAACCAGGGTAGAACGCTGGGATACCTGCGCCGTACAAAGTGCTGAATGCTGAATATCCGGCACAAACGGTGACGCCTAAATTTGCGTAGTAAACTGGATAGAATTGTTCAGCTGCAGTGTTGTAAACCGAGCAAGCATTGTAAGCGCCTTGAACCTGACCTTGGTAAGTTCCGTTGCCGTAACCGTAGTTCGTGCAATTCGCATTGTTGCTGTACTGAATGTTTTGGCAAAGTGATGGAGATACAATCGTGTACTGATTATTACGAGTATCTACGCACTGGCCGTTTTGGAATTGGTAGCGCTGACCGTATGTATACTGACCATTGTTGATATAACCTTGGTTGTTATTGTTGTAACCACCGCTGTTATAGCCGCCGCCGTTGTAACCGGTGTTTTGATAGCCATTGTTATTGTAACCGTTGTTGCTGTAGCCATTGTTTCCGTAGCCATTGTTGCCGTAGCCATTATTTGCATAACCGTTATTGGCTCCGTTAAAGCAACTGTCGGGAGCGTAGGCTCGTGTCGTCCCATTCCCTTTGCCCTTGCTACATCCGGCGCCAAAAAGCACCATTACGGCGAGGCCAATTAGATAAATAGATTTACGCATACACATCTCCCATTAAAAGCTTTGAACACACCCTCTTCTTTCCAAGATTCGAGCCAGTACTTTTTGGTAGTAGTTCTTACCTAAGTTATTGTTTCATGGTGGTAAACGCTCGAAAAGACGTCGTTTTCTAGACAGGGGTGACGTTTTAGGGCGTTTTTGGAGGAGAGAAAGCGGTCCCCGAAGTCGTTGTTCGGGGGCCATTTTTGAGAGCTTATATAAGGTGGTCTGAGTTTTTTCGGGGTGATGAGCCTGAAGAGCTAAGGTCGTCGGTCATTATGTTCTTCACCTGAATCTCATTTCTAACATCGCTTACACCGCGTACCGCCTCCGCGAGATCCTCAGCCAACCGCTTTGCACTTCTCTGAGGAACTGTACCTGTGAGGGTTACAACCGCATCCTTCACCGTTACGTCGAGGTGGGTGGCATCGAGATCGTGATCACAAGTGAAAACTTCACAAATATCTTCGCGAATTCGATCGTCAGATCGGCGATAATTTTTTGGGCCGATTCCGAAGAAAGACTTTATGTCGTCCATTACGGTGTGAGATTCTTCGTTGCGGCGACCGCCGTACAATCCCGATTGTCCGCGATTTCGATCTCGCGATGAATAGGTGGGTTGTCCCCAGCGCTCGCCCATGTAACTCGGGGTCTGGTAAGCCGAGTTTTCGTAATTTCCACCCTCGTAGCTTCGACTGTCGTAGTTGCGATTATCGCGATTCATAAAATCTCGGCTGTAATCTTGATCATTGTCGTAGCGAGCACGCGACAAATTAAGGTCATGATCGCTTCGATAACGATCAGAAATGTGTTCGCCGTGTTGGCCTCGACGTTGCGACTGCGTATCGTATTGAGAGTTTCCTTGCGGCCATCGTGGATCTTTATTTTGCATGGTGTAAATCCTTTCGGTTCAATTGTTCATTGCAAGGAATTGCAAGGCACATTCCCGAGAGGAAACACCTCACAATCGTCGCCCGCAACTAAGGGCGTAATTTTCGAGTCAGGCTCGAACTTTGAAAAAGGATTTACGCCACGATCTTGATTCAGCTTACGAAGTTCAATAAGAGCGCATTTTCGTCACTGTGATCAATTGTAAATAGAGTTTGCATTCATGAACTAAGGTTAATTTCGATTTGGAGAGGCATCCGAATTGCTCATTTGAACTGCGTGGCGAGCCTCGTCTAAGGAGTCCTTATGAACAAAACAATGTGTCTTATCCTATTAGCTTCATTTTCAGCGAACTTGGTTGGTTGTGGCGAAGGCCCGCAACGTAATACCACGGCGAATAAAGCGATTTTGAAAATGCGTTGCAATAGCCCGCTCGCTTTTGGTGGGACTGCCACGGCAGATAAAGAAAATCTAAGTCTCCAAAAGATTTTGTCTGATAAATACGGCAAATCAACCGAACCTGTAGTTGTCACCTTCCTCACAAAATACGAAGTTTCTGGGATATTAAATCAAGATAGCATTTCGAATATTGCAATCGCCGCCGATACAGCCGACGAATTTGCCGCCAATGTCGCGCACCAAGTTGTCGTAACGAAAGATTGCGAAAGCTTGACCGCCGATGTGCAAACCCCGGGCAAATTATTTAAAGGACTGACAATTGAATCGATCGGACTCCACGATATCGCCCTTTCGGGAGTTGATGGAGCCGCCGAGATTTCAGTCAAATTGAAAAAAGAAGGCCGCACGAAAATGACCATTTCGGATGATCGCAAACTAAAGGCGCGCGATGAGAACCGTCAAAAAGGTCTCGAAGTTCAAGATTTCGCGAACGGAAATACAATTCTGAATGTGGACATAGAAGCAAAATCAAACGGCAAGTCTGATAAAGTCTCATTTCAGCAAATGAGTGGACCGATCGATAACACCGTTAAAGTGAAGTTGGGGGCGAACGTACTGGCGCTTCTCACTGGGCTTACAAATGACCAAGCTCAAATCGATATTTTGCAATCGGGAACAACCGCTCCAGTGCAGGCTCCTGTTGCTGGTAAATTAACGCCAGACACCTCTACGGAAGCACCTAAAGATGTTGAAGTGACAGTTGTATCCTTGGTTCAGTTTCAAGATCAGGTCATCGACAAGTTGCCTGAAGCTCCTGTTGGTACAACGGCGACTCCAGTCACACCGGCAGTTGAGCCAGTTGCTGCAGCTCCAGCCGCTAAACCTAATACTGAGAATGCTGCGAATCCTGCCGCTGCCGCAGCAGAAACACCAAGTGCTTCGACGCAAGTTCAAGCTACGGTTGTAAAATAATTTTATTGTCTTGTAGGAGTCACGATGAAATATAAAATTGTGACCTTACTCCTTCTCGCTCTATCATTGACGCATTCTAATTCAGCGCATGCCCAAAATTTTTTAGGAAACTTTTGTAACGACAAATTGGCTGGCCTAGTAAAGCCATTAACACTCTATAAGCTGGGAATT